>CACZQG010000164.1 GCA_902783235.1 uncultured Ruminococcus sp. | reverse complement strand
TTTGACATACGCCAGTATGCCTGCATCGATTTTGTACAATCTAAAGAAAAATCTGACTTCGCATCTGACGCACAATCTTTGTGCGGTGTTGCCTTAAACGGACTCTTATTTCAACAATTGTCCCTGTATCAGATCATTCTCTGAAGTGCTACGCAATCATAAACGTTTATATCTCCGTCCTCATTTACGTCATAATCATTTTTTTCATGATCTATACCGTAAAGATCAATGCCTACAAGATGCTTTTTAAGTACTATAACATCATATGTGGTAAGCTCGCCATCGCCGTCATAATCAGGCTCTGTCTGCTCATCGGCTGTGAAGCAGATCTTTACTGATTCAATATTAACTGCCTGAACATCTCCCCACCAGTAGCCAATATTAAGTATGGACTGATCGCATACTGTATTATTGCTGTTATCGGGTGTAAGTGTAAAGATAAGGGATGAGTCGCTTGTCTGACCCGATATGCCGTCGTCCAGCATTGTTCCCCCATTCATTTGCATGAATGCACCAAAATTGTAATAGCCCATGCTCTCGCCGTCTGTTCTTATGCTGATCTCTATTTTGTTGATCTTTTCATCCGGGTTTACATATCTGAACAGCTCTATGTTAGCCATTGCATTGCGTTCCAATCTCTTATTCAAATATATCATTTTTGATGATACGTTATCATTCATCTGAACTGTCTGGGTAGTAGTTGTTGTTGTAACAATCGGTTCTGTAGTGGTAGTGGTAGTTGTAGTTGTGGTTGTAGTAGTTGTTGTGGTGGTTGTTGTTGTCGTGGTAGTTGTTGTTGTGGTTGTTGTTGTAGTGGTTGTGGTAGTTGTGGTGGTGGTTGTGGTTGTGATCTCCTCTTCTTCCTCTTCTGTAGTTGTTGTCAAAGCATTTTCCTTAACTATTGCCTCAACCGAGATAAGGCTTACAGGATAAGATCTGCTGCTCCAGCATACGAACTGGAAGTATCTTCCGTAAGAAAGCTGATCGCATATGTTTTTGTCCAAAGTCATAGTGAATCTGTCACCGTTTACATATTCGATAAAATTCTGCTGATATGTTTCACCATTTGCCAGGATGATAGCAAAGCCCATGCTTATGCTGCCCAGTTGGTCTGCTTCTGATTCAAACAGGAAAGATATAGAATTTACTGTATCATATCTGCCATACAGATCGGATACATACACCTTAAACATATCATTGTCTGCGTTGAAGGAAAGGTTTGTGGGATCATAGTACAATGCCTTCTCATCGGCTGAAGGTACACGATATGTGGTTGTGGTGGTGGTTGTAGTTGTTGTCTCGGCAGGAGCCTGAGTTGTAACTGCCTGCTGATTTGTCCATACTGCTGCAAGAACTATCCTGCCGCCTGAAATAACTGCCGGAACGGGAAAGCTTTCACCCTCTGAGTATGTTATTCCCTCATATTCCCAGCCGCAGAATGTGTAACCGTCTTTTATAAAAGGATTGGTGGGAAGAGTTATTGAAGTGCCGTATGTTCCGTCAATGTAAATATTGCTGTCGCCTGCGGGTGTAGCACCGCCAACACCTGCAAAGCAGATGGAATATGTTACAGGCTCCCAGTTTGCTGTTACATGAAGGTCATATGCAGGCATTATAGCTGACTGCTGGATACCTACTGTCTCTCCTGTTTCCTGAACGTACCAGGAAGTGATCTTATAGCCTTTTCTTGAAAATCTGGAGGAGTCACAGTATTCAAAGGAGCTGCCCTCTGTAACTGAGAATGTGAAAGTAGATGCACTGACCATATTATCAACATCACCTGCATAGTAGTATACATTATGAGTAGTTACTGCGGAAACAGGAAGGATAGTCAGAAATGATGCTGCAAATACTGCTACCATTGTTATAACTGCCATAAAATGTCTTGTCATCTTTTTCATATGTCATACACTCCTTATTGATCAAAAAAACCGTCATCTGAGGACAGACGCGGTTGCTTCAACTAATAACAGAGCATATCTCTTGACTCCTTGTTACTGCAACCGGCTATCATACCATATGATCCCTCAATGTCCTATGGGTTAGATCCTCAGCTTTGCGTCACTGCCTTTCAACAGTTTTGCCAAATATTCAATTTTAAACTTATTTACTTAAAATGCTTTTCTCTTTTTCTTGATATCTTTTTATCTATGTGTATGTCTCTTTTCTTTATGTATACATAATACCACTTAAACGTTTAAAAGTCAATAGCTTTTATATCAATTCTACAAACAGAGCTTTACTTAAACGTTTTCGAGGTCAAAAGTATACATTTTATACAATTAGTATTTTGTTTTAACGCACAAAAACTCACAATTGTCCGGTAAATCACTGTGACTCGTTAATAAATTAACAGCTATTATGTGCAATAATACTGTTTTTTCGTGGAGACTGATAAAAAAATACAGACTGTTTACCCACATTTTCCATCTGTATAGATCTTCTCGGGCGTATAAGATCAGAAAAGCTTTCTCATGGGATTATAATGAAAAAAGGACGGGAAACACCGTCCTTTTTTAATTATATCTCAAATATTATTTGCAGGCACCGATCTCCTGTCTGTCAGGGATCAAGTCAGTTCTTAATATCATTCCTTAGTATAGACACCGACTATCTCTCCTACATACACACGATGATAAGGATCATTTTCGTAAAAGCCACGGCAGCTATCGTCCGTAAAGCCCTTGGGATCAAGATCCTGTATGTACATCTTACGGCAAATGAATACCATTTCTGCCTGTTCATAGGCTACCTGACCATCCAGCTCAATGGGTACCAGACCGGTCTCCTTCTCCTTGTCGCAGTCACGTCCCGAATGCGTACCGCAGAAGCTCAGTGCCTCACGGCAGCTGCTGCCAAAGAAGGATACGGTAAAGTATTCACTCTTCTCAGTATACTCAAAGGTCTTGCGTGACGGTCTTATAAACGCCGTAAACACGGGTTTGTTCCAGAGCACACCTGTTTGTCCCCAGGAAACTGTCATTGTATTGTGGTCAGACATATCCCCTGCTGTGACCAGTGCCCATTCACTTCCTATCAGCTTATACGGATCCACACATATGCCGTCTTTGATATCCTTTTTTGCAAAGCTCATAACTATCATCCTTTCGGTAATCATTAATATACATAAACACCGTATATACCGGCATTTATTTTCTGCCTTCTGCAAATGTAAAATTAAACATCTGCAAGGCATAAAAAAGCTTATATAATAATACTACCACAAAAAATCGGATATTACAAGTCCTTATGCTCTTTTTACGCTTTTGGCGACCATTTTATGCTTGAGTCTCAGTTTATCTGTGATAAGTGCAATAAATTCAGAGTTTGTAGGTTTTCCCTTACAGGTATTAACAGTATATCCGAAAAAGGAATTGAGAGTATCTATATCTCCTCTGTCCCATGCTATCTCTATAGCGTGCCTTATAGCTCTTTCCACTCTTGATGAAGTAGTACCGAATTTTTTTGCTACTGTAGGATACAGCATTTTAGTAACACTTTCCAGCAGCTCCTTGTCCTCTATTGATGCAAGTATAGCTGTTCTCAGGTAATAATAACCCTTGATATGTGCCGGTACACCCAGCTGATGTATAACATCTGTAACGATTATTTCCATATCCTCCTGAGATATCTCATTGCCTGCACCGCCTGTGCCGTCAATAAGGGCATTTATCCTGTCTCCCAGCATAGCAGGGTCAATAGGCTTCAGCATAAAATATGCAGCACCACTCATCATGACCTGTCTTTCCACAAAGGGATTATCATAGGAAGATGTTACTATGAATTCCGGCTTCTTACCGCCTAATGCCTGAACCTTCTTAATGAGTTCTATTGCATCCATATGGGGAAGTATAGCATCCATGACCACAACGTCGAAGCTGTCATTTTTTATTGTCTCAAACAGTACTTCTCCGTCCTTATGTCTTGCTACAGCGTACATTCCCATCTCACGCAGCGTGTTAGCGCAGGTGACACCGAATTCAATGCTGTCGTCTCCGATCAAAACTTTTATTTTGTTTACCATTGTTCTACCTCCTGGTTTTTTCTACTAAACTATCTTATCATATTATTATGCTTTTATCAATAGCGAATATTAATATTATTTGGCGCTTTTTAGAACAATAAGTAACAACAATCTGAATAAATTGTTAAGCAGTACAATAGCTTGACAAAACGCAAATATATATGGCTGCACTCTGCCATTATTTACAATATTTTTCCTGAGTCTTTTTACTGAATCCTTTAAATATAATATTTTCCTCTATTTCTTTGGAATCAGCGGCAATTTATGATATACAGAATTTTGCCTTAATAAAGCCTATTAAAAGCGTCAATCATATAATCGGGCGCAAAACAGAACAATAATCATTAAAAAGAGGTTAGGGGACGAAAAAATGAAAGATCCGATCAAAATATTTGCGGCGGCTGTTATGCTGGTGATCCTTAATATCTGCACAATATCGGGTTATTACGCCATAAGCCTGCCGGACAGCTATTTTGTGGAAAAGGGCGGCAGATTCGAGCTGTCCTCTGCATTTCCCATAAACGCCTGTGAAACAGATGCCCTGCCGTCTATGGCAAAGACAGATAATGAAAACAGTCGGACAGTCAGTCTGCGTCTGTTTGGCATGATACCTGTCAAAGAGGTGGAGGTACAGCCTGTAGACCGTATAATGCTTATTCCCGGCGGCGAGCCCTTCGGCATAAAGCTCCTTATGGAAGGAGTTATGATTGTCGGAACAGGCAGTATAAAAACCGGCTCCGGAATGAAATGTCCTGCTGAAAGCTGCGGTCTCCAAAAGGGTGATGTTATCATCTCCGCAGCCGGACATCCCATAGAGGGCAATACAGATATACAGCGTATTGTATCCCGATCAGGGGGCAAGCCTCTGGATATAGTATATATCCATGAGGACGAGCGGCAAAAAACCACTCTCACTCCCGTATTATCAGAAAGCGACGGTTCATATAAAGCCGGCTTGTGGGTGCGTGATTCCACAGCAGGCATTGGTACAGTAACCTTCACAGAACCGGTCACTGATCGTTTCGGAGGTCTGGGACATCCTGTATGCGACAGTGATACCGGAGAGACTGTGCCCATATCCTGCGGTGAAATGACCGATGTGGATATCAGCGGTGTTGTCAAAGGCGGCTCCGGTTCTCCCGGCGAGCTTCACGGAAGCTTTTCTTCGGGAATGTCCTCGGGGGTCATATACAAGAATAACTCCTGCGGTGTATTCGGTGAAAGATTCAAGCCTCTCAGCTCTGCTCAGGCGATACCAATGGCACTCAAGCAGGAGGTAAAAGAAGGACCCGCAGTCATACGAACAACTGTTGAAAGCGGCAGTCCCCGGGAATACAGCGTAGAGATCGAGGAAATAGACCAGGGAAATGATATGTATAAAAATATGCTTATCCGGGTAACTGATAAGGAGCTTATCAGAAAAACAGGCGGCATAGTTCAGGGAATGAGCGGAAGCCCCATCATTCAGAATGGCAGATTAGTCGGTGCGGTGACCCATGTCCTTGTAAACGATCCGGAAAGAGGCTTCGGCATATTCTGTGAGAATATGTACCGTGAAGGATTTTCGGATCAGACTGTATCTTAATTAAGACTGTTTATGCGTAAGCTGCGTTCACTCCTGTGGACGCAGTATTTTTTGTGACAGACAAAATATACGATCATTCCGAAAAAAACCGCTGCACCTATAAAACAAGCGCAGCGGCAAATGTCCTGTCAGAAATTATTTATCATTGCTGAAACCGGACTCTACAAGCTCTACGAGAGCTTCAACAGCCTGCTGTTCATCAGAGCCATCAGCAATAACTCTTATGTCAGTACCGCCTACGATACCCAGAGAAAGAATACCAAGAAGGCTCTTAGCATTTACTCTTCTTTCTTCCTTTTCGATCCAGATGGAAGACTTGAACTCATTAGCCTTCTGAATAAAGAAAGTTGCGGGTCTTGCGTGCAGACCGACCTGATTTTTAACCATTACATCTTTAACAAACATAATAAACTCTCCTATCTTCTTATATTGAATGAACATTCATCCAATCAGCTTTGCTTAAAGTGCATAATATGTTTTTTTCTCATATATCAATTATACAGTTTATTTAAACTATAGTCAACGAAAAAAATACACTAAAATGATAATACAGACTAAATTTCTACGCTTTTATCAGCATTGAATATATTAGCATCCGCACATTTATGCATATCGCTCAAAAAAATCAACATATAATTAAATCAGTTTACCATTAAAGCCTTTATTCGCCCATATGTGTATATATTGAACAAGGTATCATTTGTCTTTTTGAGCATTTTCCATATACAATTTGTACATATCCGGACGTTTTTTTTGTGTTTCCTCAAGACTCATACGAAGTCTCCAATCGGCAATATTCTTGTGATGACCCGAAAGCAATACCGGCGGTACTGCTTCTCCCTGCCACACCTCCGGACGGGTATAATGAGGATGCTCCAGCAGCCCGTCAAAATGGCTCTCATTGCGGAAGCATTCGTCACTGGACAGCACCCCGTCGCACATACGGGCTATGGCATCAGTAAGAACGCAGGCAGGCAGCTCGCCGCCTGTAAGAACATAGTCCCCTATGGATATCTCCTCGTCAACTATACGGTCTAATATACGCTGATCTACCCCCTCGTAGTGACCGCAAAGGAGCAGCAGGCTTGTATCACATTGTGACAGCTCCACGGCTCTCTGCTGAGTCAGCACCCTGCCCTTGGGGGTCATATATATTGTATGCGGTCTGGCAGCAAGCTGCTCACATATGGCATTATAGCAATTGAATATGGGATCTGCCTGCATCACCATTCCCATCCCCCCTCCATAGGGGATATCATCCACACGGCGATGCTTATCGGTGGTATAGTCTCTTATCTGATGGCAGTGTATCTCCACCGATCCCTTCTTTCTCGCTCTGCCTATAATACTCTCGGATAGTATGGCTTCGCACATTTCCGGAAACAGGGTAGCTATATCAATTCTCATCAATAAGTCCCTCCGGCGGTCTCACGGTTATACGCTTGCCTTCAAGATCGGTATCTATTATCACCTGCGGTATAGCCGGTATATAATATTTTTTTTCGCCGCATTTCACTTCATATATATCATTTGCCCCGGTATTGAATATATCCGACACAGTACCATACAGCCTGTCCGTATCAGCATCCACCACCTCAAGACCAATAA
>CACZQG010000163.1 GCA_902783235.1 uncultured Ruminococcus sp. | reverse complement strand
GCAAGTATTATACTGTTTTTGTCATCAGCAAGCCTTCTGTACTGTATGCTAAGGGTCACGCTGCCCTTTTCGGTATATTTTACAGCGTTAGTGAGTATGTTGGCGATGATCTGCCTGATCCTTTCCCCATCACCCCATAGAGTCCCCGGTATATCATCGTTTATGTCCGGTATGAACTCCAGGCAGTTGTCTTCTATACTCGGTTTTATCATTTCTACAAGATCCTGTATCATAACAGAAAGCTGATATTCAGCCGGCTTTATTGTGATCTTCCCTGCTTCCAGCTCGGAAAAATCACGCATATTGTTTATAAGCTCCAGAATGGTATTACCATCTGCTTTTATGCTTTCCGAGCGAGCTGCTGTATTTCTGTCAAAGGATTCATTTATTATCATGTCATTGGTTGTCATAAGGGAATTGAGGGGCGTTCTTATATTTTGAGCCATATTTACAAGGAAAGCCCACATTGCCTCATTGGCTTCTGCTGCTCTTTCGGAAAGATCTCTCAGGCTTTCACGTTCCTTACGTTCAGCGTCGATATTTTCCACTGTCCATATAACATGGGAAAGCCTTCCTTCATTGGTGCGCTCGGATACGATAAAGCGTCCTCTGTACCAGTTCCCTTTTGAATTTAAAAATTCAATTGTGGCACTGCCGGTCTCACGGGTGTTTTTCTCAATATTTCTGAACTCCACAAAATCCAGCACATCCTCTCTGAAAAGATCACTTGTCAGGGAAGATAAAACTTTTTTCAGTGCCTTTTGAGCACTATTCTTATCGTTACCCACAGCATTTGAAATAAGCTTTTCATTGGAGCTTATTTCAACAAATGAATCGTTTATAATATCCACATCATAAACAGCAGTGTAAATATATGCAATGGTTCTCAGCTGCATACTGAGCTGCTGTGCTGTTTCGGACATTTTGTCACGGGTCTGTTTTTCCTCATGGATGTCCTCTATAAGCCACATAGCATTTGTGACCTTGCCGCTGATGGATCTTTCCGATGCAATAAACCTTGCTCTGCACCATTTTCCGCTGATGCTTAAAAACTCACATATAACAGTGTTATGATCCTTCAGACGGTCATCAAGCTTGGAAAGATCAACAAAATCCAGTATAATATCACGGGTGGATGGAGCTGAAAAGGCTTCCATTACTTTGTTTAGAATTTGCTGATTTCCGCTGCCTGATTTTCCTATCATTTTAGCAGCTTCCTTGTTGCGGTTGTGTATCTCGGTATAAGTATCGTTTATAAAGTCAGCTTCATATAGAGAAATGTAAATATCGGCGGTGGAGTATAGCTGCTGACTCAGGTGCTGGTTGATCCTTCTGCGTTTTTGTGCATTTCGTGACAGTATGATTATCATGGAAGTACCTATGAGCAGAGAGGATGATAATACAATTATGGTAGTGCGTATCTGGGATGCAATCTGTTCATCGTACCATTCCTTGCTGAAATCAACTGCAACTATACCGGAGACATTATCGTTACTGTCGAATACGGGACAGAAAGCACTGTACACTTCACCCCATTGATCCTCGCTGGCACTTTTATCCACGGATGGTATACCGTTGCCGGCTTCACGCAGAGCATCTGTATATACGATGGGAGAGCCGAATTCAGCCGGTTCCTCCGGATCAGAGTCTATAGTAAAAACAAATGTACCCTTTGAGGTCTCTTTTACACAGTATATGTATTCTATTTCCATATTATCAAGAAAATAGGTAAGGGTCTTCAGAATGCTTTTGTACTCGGGAGTGTTCTGATCCTCTTTTTTAATATTACCGAGTGCATCGCCGTCGATCATGGCAGCAGCAGTTTTTGAGGTGTCAAGCATATGAGAATAGATCAATTCTCTCAGTGAGGAACTGGATAGCGTTCCCAGTGTTATACCAAGGAAAGCGTTTATAATTAAAAGTATGCTCATGAGTATAATATATCTTGCAAGGTAGGTTTTGTTCAAGTGTTTCATCTAAGGTATCTCTCCTTTATGTAACTCACGACTTATGTCTTCCCTGTGACGGAGCATTTAAGGCAATACCGCACAAAGATTGTGCGTCAGATGCGAAGTCAGATTTTTCGTTAGATTGTACAAAATCGATGCAGGCATACTG
>CACZQG010000162.1 GCA_902783235.1 uncultured Ruminococcus sp. | reverse complement strand
GCAGGATACATATATAAAACAGAATTGTTCGGAAAGATTCGCCGAAGCAGCTTCACAGATGGAAGAAGGCATGAATTCTCCCTTTGATGTTCCCGGCTTTATAGAGGGATATTTCGATAAGTGTAATGAGTTGCTTGCTCAGTCACAGGCAGCCCTTGAGGAGGGACAGCAGGACAACAGCAATGGTGATGCTTTCAACCTTGTAACGGTTATTTATTCACTGGTATTGTTCCTTCTGGGCATAGTGGGAATATTCAAGAGACTGCCCAACAGAGCGCTGATACTGTGTGTGTCAATAGTAGGCTGTGTGTTTGCAACGGTCTATATGCTGACCTTACCTATGCCAACGGGATTTGACTTTTTTGGATTCTTTTAAGGAAATACCGCACAAAGACTTTAATAAGGAGTTACCCGTATAACTCACGACTTATGACCCCCGCATCAATGGCGGAGGTCATCTTAGTCTTTCAGTGGGGAAATTCAATCCCCCACTGAAAGACTAAGGGGCAAATGCCCCAAGTCGTCCGCCCCATGACGGGGCAGCGCCCCTTATTGAAAACAAGAAACACGGCAGAAATGCCGTGTTTTTTGTTTATAAGAATTATTATAATGACGGGGCGATGCCCCTTATTGAAGCGTACTGCCGATCTATAGACATCCATCTGTATTTTTAAGAGGATTTAAGAATCCATCATGCCGGCATATCTTCTTTTTTGCCATGTTCAAGAAGGGGAGACTCTTCACCCCTTACAGAAGCGGCTGTAATGGTTATTTTTGAGATAGTCGGGTCAGAGGGAGTATCAAACATAGGCTGCATGAGCACGCCTTCTATGATCGCTCTCAGACCTCTTGCACCGGTTTTCTGAGAAATAGCCTTCTTAGCAATTTCGATCAATGCCTCATCCTCAACTTCAAGTTCAACATCATCGTAGTCGAAGAGCTTTCTGTACTGCTTGATAAGGGCATTTTTAGGCTCAGTAAGAATATTTACAAGGGCTTGTTCATCAAGCTCATCCAGTACGGTTATAACGGGAAGACGACCAACCAGTTCGGGAACCATACCAAACTTCACAAGATCCTGGGGTATCACCTTGTGGAAAATATTCTTTTCCATTTCCTTTTTGGGAGTGATCTCTGCGCCAAAACCAAGAGTTGATGAGTTCACACGCTTCATAATGGATTTTTCAAGACCGTCAAAAGCACCGCCGCAGATGAACAGTATGTTTTTAGTATTTATCTGAATAAACTCCTGATTTGGGTGCTTTCTGCCTCCCTGGGGAGGTACATTTGAAACAGTACCTTCTATTATTTTAAGAAGTGCCTGCTGTACGCCCTCACCGCTGACATCACGAGTCAGGGAAGTGTTTTCGGATTTTCTTGCAATCTTATCTATTTCGTCGATATAGATAATGCCTCTTTCAGCTGCTTCAATATCAAAATCAGCAGCCTGTATTAGTCTGAGAAGTACATTCTCTACGTCGTCACCCACATATCCTGCTTCTGTAATAGTAGTAGCATCGGCTATAGCAAAGGGTACATCAAGTATCCTTGCAAGGGTAGAGGCTAAAAATGTTTTACCTACACCTGTAGGACCCAGGAGGATAACATTGCTTTTTTGTATATCAACATCATCATCATTTTTAGTCTGACTGATTATTCTCTTGTAATGGTTGTATACAGATACTGCAAGAGTAACCTTGGCTTTATCCTGTCCCACTACATATTCATCAAGAACGGATTTTATCTCGGAAGGAGTGAGAAGATTAAGAGTATTTTCCGAGCTATGTGATCTCTTGTCAGAAGACGGACGCTTAGGTCTTGCTGAACCTTTTTTCAGCGTTCCTGTAAGAAGATCATAACAATACATTACACATTCGTCACAGATATTGGAAGTACCTGCTGTAAAAATGCTCTGTACCTGATCTTCTCTCTTGCCGCAGAAATTACAATACTTTATAGGGGTTTCGGGTGTCATTTATTTATCCCTCCGTAGGAATCATCTATGGTCAATGACCTTATCTACCAGTCCGTATGCACAAGCTTCCTCTGCCATCATGAAGTTATCACGTTCTGTATCCTGACAAATCTGCTCATAAGGCTTGCCTGTATTTTCACTCAGTATGCGATTAAGTCTTTCTTTTGTACGAAGGAGGTTATCAGTACGGATCTTGATATCTGTAGCCTGACCCTGAAGTCCTCCGGAAATCAGCGGCTGATGTATCATTATCTCACTGTTGGGGAGTGCAAAGCGTTTACCCTTTGCTCCAGATGACAGGAGAAATGCACCCATAGAAGCCGCAAGACCGATACATATTGTGGATACATCGCATTTGATATACTGCATGGTGTCATAGATAGCCATGCCTGCTGTTACTGAACCGCCGGGACTGTTGATATAGAGGGAAATGTCCTTTTCGGGATCCTGTCCCTCAAGATACAACAGCTGTGCTACTATAAGGCTTGCTGTAGTGTCGTTAACATCCTCAGACAGCATAATGATCCTGTCATTAAGGAGTCTGGAATAGATATCATATGAACGCTCACCACGGCTGGTCTGCTCCACAACGTAAGGTACAAGTGCCATAAATAATTGCTCCCTTCTTGATAATATTGCTGCCCGTTCAAATGTCAGGGAATATATACACGACAAATTCTGTAAACGGACAGCATATATTAAAAGATTATTCTATATTATTCGTTATCGTTTTCTTCCTTTTCGGGAACGATGCTGTTGTCAACAACTGCGTTTTCCTTTACGAAGTCAAGAGCCTTTGTTACCTTGAGATCTGTTCTGAAATCATCAATGGAAATACGTCTCTTTACTTCATCCTTGGACATATTGTTGTTGTCAGCCAGCTTCTGAAGTTCTTCTTCAAATTCTTCGTCAGAAACGGTAAGATTTTCCTGTTCAGCGATCTTTTCAAGAGCAAGACGGAGCTTTACTTCGTTAACAGCTCTTTCTTCAAAAGTATCTCTGAAGGAATCCATATCCATACCTGTGTACTGGAGATAGATATCAATGCTCATGCCCTGATGCTTGAGACCGTGAGCAAAGTTATTGATAAGTCCATCGATCCTGTGGTCAAACATACATCTTGGGATAACACCATCTGTACCCTCGATGAGTTTATCAACGATATAGTTTTCAAACTCTACATTTGCAGTATTTTCTGCTCTCTCTGAGAGATTCTTCTTTATATCTTCCTTCCACTCATCAACAGTATCGAATTCTGTTGTATCCTTGATGAGTTCATCGTCAAACTCAGGGAATTCGGTCTTGTTGATACCATGAAGCTTTACCTTGAATACAGCAGGCTTACCTGCATATTCTTCCATCTGGTAATCCTCGGGGAATGTAACATTTACGTCAAATTCATCACCGATGGAGTGACCGCAAACCTGATCCTCAAATCCGGGGATAAACTGACCGCTGCCCAGCTTGAGAGGGAATTCATCAGCTTTACCGCCTTCAAATGCTTCACCGTCCATGAAGCCCTCGAAATCGATGATGACCTCATCCTTCATTTCGCAGGGTCTGTCATCTACAGAAACTATTCTTGCGTTTCTCTGCTTGATCTGCTCAATAGCATTGTTGATATCCTCTTCACCAATTTCCTTTACGTTCTTGGGAGCGTGGATACCCTTGTATTCGCCGATAGTCACCTCAGGCTTTGTGATGCAGATGAGCTTGTATTCAACGCCCTCTTCTGTACTTGCCTTCAGGATCTCTATTCTGGGAGTGTCAACCAGTTCCAGCTTTGATTCCTCAATTGCTCCGGGCATTTCCTCGCTTACCAGCTGATTGATGGCTTCCTCATAGAATACACCCTCACCGTAGTGGCTCTCGATGATCTTTCTTGTAGCTTTACCCTTACGGAAGCCGGGAACTGTTATGTTCTTCTTCTGTCTCTGGAATGCTTTTTCAACAGCTGCGGAGAATGCTTCCGCATCAACATTGAAAAGCAGTTCGGTGGTATTTACGTCAACCTTGGTTGATGATGTTAAACTCATTTTTAAAGTCCTCCAATTAAATTATAGGTACAAACCCTATTCATTATATCATAAAATACAAATATTTTCCACATAATTTTTTGAGTTCTGCGTTTTAACCAGTTTAAAAAATTTTATGTGGTTTAAATTGTAAAAAATCACCTGAAATAAGCTGCATTTTTATACCGTCGTACTCACCGTTCAGTGCATTTTTTATAGACGGTCCATGCAGATGTCCATACCAGCAATATTTTACATTATATCTGTACAGCACATCCAATATGTCAAGATTAAGGCTTGTGCCATACACCGGGGGATAGTGGAGAAAAACAAGAGGTTCAAGTCCGGTTTTTTTTGCCTCGTCCAGGGATGCTGCCAGTCTGCCTGCTTCCCTGGCAAGAACCTTAGCGTCCTGTGGCTCACCGGGCATATTTACCCATCCTCTTGTACCGCACAGAGCATAGTCTTCATATGTATAACAATTATTATGCAGTATATACAGACTATTGAACCCCCATTTCTCAAAGGTGTCCTCCATTTTTTTTCTGGATGCCCACCAGTAATCGTGGTTGCCTTTGAGAATGATCTTTTTTCCTGGAAGCTCATGAATAAATCGGAAGTCCTCATAAGCGTCATTCAGCTTCATAGCCCAGGATATATCGCCCGGAAGTACTACTGTGTCATTATCCGACACAAGCTCTTTCCAGTTGGTTTCCAGCAGCTCCATGTAGTTTTCCCAGCCGCCGAAAATATTCATTGTCTTATTCCTGACACTTTTTGCAAGGTGTAGGTCGGCAATAACGTATAGCGCCATTAGCTGATACCAAGCTCTCCCATAACGAAATCAGCCATATCGGATTTTTCGATGGAACTGTTGAATCTTCTTTCACGGTTTTTAAGATCGGCAAGGGACTTGGGAACAGGCAGCTTGGAAAGCTGAGAGAGCTTTTCTACCATATCGTATTCGTCCATGTCACTCTTATTGCCCTCCATAGCTTCAAGTACGCTTGCACTGAATTTGAAGGGGCTTGCAGTTGAAGCGATAAGTGTTTTTGTATTATCGCCCGTTGCTTTTTTATAGTCCTCGTATACCTTTACTGCTACTGCTGTATGTGTATCACAGGTGTAGGAATACTTCCGGTATATATCATGGATCGTCTTCTTTGTATCATTATCATCGCAGAATCCGCCAAAGAATTCATCCTTGAGTATATCTTTTACTTCCTGGGATACTTCATATCTGCCGTTTTGTGCCAACTGACCAAACCAGTCTTTGATCCGGCTATCATCCTGACCTGTGAGAAGATAAAGGAGTCTTTCCAGGTTGCTGGAGATAAGTATATCCATAGAAGGGGAGCAGGTAGCATAGAATTCTCTGTTTCTGTCATATACTCCTGTATTTATAAAGTCAGTGAGTACCTTGTTGATATTTGAAGCACAAATAAGCTTTCCAATGGGAAGACCCATTTTTTTAGCATAATAGGCTGCCAATATGTTACCAAAGTTACCTGTAGGAACTACAACGTTTATTTTATCACCGTATGCAATTTGTCCGTCGTCTGCAAGGGATGCATAGGAAGATATATAGTAAACGATCTGTGGTACAAGTCTGCCCCAGTTTATAGAGTTGGCACTGGAGAACATAAGTCCTGCATTATCCATCTTGTCTTTGATGGTCTTATCGGTAAATATTTGCTTAACGCCGTTCTGGCAGTCATCAAAGTTTCCCTTCAGTGCACAAACCCCCACATTATCACCTAACTGTGTAGTCATCTGCCTTTTCTGCATGGGGCTTACACCGTCTTCGGGATAGAATACAAGTATCTGTGTGCCGGGAACATCCTTAAATCCCTCCAGAGCTGCTTTACCGGTATCACCTGAGGTAGCAACCAGAATAACTATTTTCTTGTCAAGATTGATTTTCTTGACGGAGGTTGTCAGGAAATAGGGAAGTATCTGGAGCGCCATATCCTTGAATGCACAGGTCGGACCATGCCACAGCTCCAGCATATATGTACCATCGAAAAGCTCTGCTATCTCAGCAATGCTTTCTGTATCAAAATTTTTAGTGCTGTATGCGTTGTCAGTACAGTAGTGTATCTCCGCATCAGTAAAGTCGGTAAGAAATTTCTTGAAAACATAGAATGCTCTGTCAGCATATTTCATGCCGGCGATCTCCTTTACCTCATCAATGGTCAGTGAGGGAATGGATTCTGGGACAAATAGTCCGCCGTCCTCGGAAATGCCCTGTGTTATTGCCTGAGCACTCTCGACCTTGATACTGCTGTTTCTTGTACTCTTATAAAACATACCTTTCTCCTTTTCTGCCATATCCGGCAAATATTTTTTGTATAAATAATCCTCGGAATCAGAAAACTGTCCGTTATTTATCAATAATTATATGAAGATGCATCATATGCATTTTTAATATATTCAAAGGACTCTTCCTCATCACCGCTGAAAACAAAAACAACATCGAATCTTGGCTGGAGATCGGTCTTATATCTCCTGAGGTAGATATCTGCTGTTTTGATGATACGGCTTTTCTTTTTATACCCAACGCTTTGGTAAGCATCTACAGCCTTATGGGTTCGGTATTTTACCTCAATGAAGCATATATAATCACCTTCACGGGCAATTATATCTATTTCTCCTCCCTTGACTGTAAAGTTCCGATCCAGTATTTCAGCTCCACGGGATCTCAGGTACCCGCAGACCTTTTCTTCCCATATCTTTCCTGTTTCTCGTGTATTCATTTTAGTATCTTTTTCAGAAAGGAAGGACGGTGTATCTCACATGGACCGTATTTCAGAAGCATTTCACGATGCAGCTTGGTACCATACCCCTTGTGTTTTTCAAAACCATATTGAGGGTATCTTTCAGCGATCTCCACCATATATCTGTCTCGTGTGACTTTAGCTAAGATCGAAGCCGCAGCTATGGATGCGGACAGTCCATCTCCCTTTACTACTGATCTGCATTCGTATGGGATGTGTGGAGGCACTCTGTTTCCGTCAACAAGAACAAGATTGACCGGCTGACCGAGTCCGATAACAGCTCGTTTCATTGCAAGCATTGCGGCATTGAGAATGTTTATTTCCTCGATCTCATCAATGGTCGCTTTGGCAATGCAATAGTTTTCGGCTCTTTCTATTATCTCGGTGTATAGTTTTTCACGTTTTTTCTCAGTGAGCTTTTTACTGTCATTGAGCTCTTCTATTGGATCATGTGGATCGAGAATTACCGCCGCAGCGTATACATCTCCGGCTAATGGACCTCTTCCGGCTTCATCTGTGCCGCAGAAAATACCTACGCTGTTCCATATGGCTTCATCGTATTCATTCAGAGGAGACATCATCTGTTGTTTCCTCCTTTGTATTATTGGATGTTGGCGGTATATCAAGAGTGATTCGTCCCAGTTTACCGCTTCTGTATTCATCCATAACAGTAATTGCTGCTCTTTCAGTATTGACTTCTCCGCCGGATATCAGCATACCACGCTTTCTCCCAACTGCTTCAAGCAATTCATACCCTTTGGTTATGTCAAGACCGTCCAGATCCAGCTTGTATCGTTCCCTGAGTGATTCAGGATAATTCTGTGCAAGTATTTCAAGAAGCATCATGGTAAGCAGCTCTATGTCCACTACCTGATCCTTTATCGCTCCTGTAAAAACCAGCTTTCGTGCTGCCTGCTGATCGCTGAGTTTAGGCCATAGGACTCCGGGCATATCAAGCAGCTCTACATTATCAGCAAGCTTTACCCACTGTTTTGTACGGGTAACGCCGGGTCTGTCCTCAGCCTTAGCTTTTTTTGCACCTGCAAGACGGTTTATTATAGAGGATTTTCCAGCATTGGGGATACCCACTATCATAAGACGAATAGGCGCACCTACTGCACCCTTTGATTCTCTTTTTGCAATAAGATCCTTCAGCAGCTGCTGACGAACTGTCTGTACAAAGCTCTTGACTCCGCTGCCGTTTTTGCAACTGCATTTGAGTACAGTAAATCCTTTTTTCCGGTAGTATGCCTCCCATTTGTCTGTCATTTTAGGATCAGCCATATCAGCCTTATTCAGTATCAGCATTCGTGGCTTGTTCTTTATGAGCTTGTCCATTTCGGGATTTCTGCTGGACATTGGAATCCTTGCATCCAGTACCTCAACTGCTGCATCGACCAGCGAAAGATTAGCAGTTATCATTCGCCTTGTTTTGGTCATATGACCCGGGAACCAGTTAATATTAGTTTCAGTTTCCATTTAATTTCCTTTTTAATGCTTTGCTTTCAAGTTCAAACTCAAAAAGAATATCGGGTAATATCTTTTGATTAAACGATCTTGAATCTAACATAACATATACTACGATCTAAGTCATTATTGTACGGATCCGGCATCGTCAAAAGGCAGAAGTCTCAGGACTACCTTGCCTACGATCTCCTTTTCCGGTACAAGTCCCACCTCGGGATGGCGGCTATCCTTTGAGACATTTCGGTTGTCTCCCATTACGAATACATATCCATCGGGGATAGTCAGCGGATAGCTGAAGGCTTCACTGTCACGGGTGGTTTTTTCGCTTATATATTCTTCTTCGAGAACAGTATCGTTTACCTTTACTTCGCCTTTGTCAAAATCGATATCAATAGTATCGCCGCCTGTAGCTATTATTCTCTTAACGATACGACAGTCAAGTCCGGCTTTTTCAGTAACCCCACCGTTTTCATTCAATAATGCAGCTGTTTTGTCATCTATTATAACAAGATCTCCGCTGTTAGGAGTATATCCCAAAGCCCATGTCAGTATACTGTCTCCGTCGGAGAGGGTAGGCTCCATTGACTCTCCGGATACCTGAGCTATAGGAGCGATAAAGGTGAAAAACATAAACATTATGAACAGTATGCAGACACAGGTCTGAAAGAGTCTGGATATTTCAGTCAGAATATCTCTGGGTCCTTCATAGAGTTCTTCATCAATGTCATCGGGAATATACAGATTTACTTTTTCATCATCGGAAGGTTCTGTATAGGTGTTTTCCAGATCCTGCTGAGCACGTCTTGCGTTTTCAATTTCAGCCTTTTGTTGTATTGCTGCTTTTGCAGCGGCAGCCTTTTCCTTATGAAGCTGCTTTATCTTCTCAGCAGCATTATTTGCAGCCTCATTGTCGGAAGGAGTACCGGGGAATATCCTGACAGCAGTTTGCGCTTCATCAGGTTCTTTCCTGATATTTTTCCCTGTATTTTCAGACTGATCTCTGTCCAGATACTTTTGCCCTTCAAGCTTTTTCTGACGCATAGCTTCGATCTTTTCAGACATAATGTCCTTTTCAACACGCAATGCCTCTGCTTCAGCCTCTGATGCAGAGAAGATCTGCGTAATGTCGGGATTTGCAGGCGCAGCCTGAGGTCTTGTATCTCTGTTTACGGAAGCCGGTGCCGTTTTAACTTTATTAGCTGCTGCAGGGCTTGCGGAGCTTTTCGGCGAAACGGCTGTGCTGCTTTTTCTTGTTGACTTGTAAGGATTCCTTGCAGTCTCCTCAAGTATCATTTCCAATATCTCATCACGGCTCTGACCGGACAATCTTTCATTTTTCAATTCATTTACACCTCGGTGATAATTATCGCCTTAACTATGTCTTAAATAAAACCGAATTTATTCAATGGATAAAATCTGAAAACAGCTTCACCCATTATATCTTCTTTTCTGACAAAACCAACATGGTTGTCACGGCTGTCGGTGGAGTTATTCCTGTTATCTCCCATTACAAATACATATCCTTCAGGTACTGTGATAGGATAGTCGAAAGCACCGGGATCATAAGCTGTTGCAGCTGCAATGAATGGTTCATCACGTACCTCGCCGTCAACTGTTACTGTGCCGTTTATAGTATCTATATCTACAGTCTGACCCTCTAAAGCTATGACTCTCTTGATTATCCTTTTTTTAAGACCGTCGGTTTTAATAACAGTTTTATTGTTTGCATCGAATATAAAACCGTTCTGATTATCGATTAT
>CACZQG010000161.1 GCA_902783235.1 uncultured Ruminococcus sp. | reverse complement strand
CCGGGGATTTCGCTCATTGCGATGAGCGACCGAGGCTCTGCCTCTGGACACCGCAAGCCTTTGAAAAGGCTTGACCTAAACTTTTGCATTTAAGTAATTCATAGTTTATTACAAATTGCCTACTAAAATTGATTTCCGTGCTTAATGCATGATATCCCATTGACAAACTATTCTTTGAATTGTATACTATAAATGAGAAATAATTACGGCAAAAAATTGTAATATCATTGAAATTTTGCTGTTGAAATATGTCTGTTCCTACAAATATATGCTTTAGCTGCAACATTTTGAAGCTCAGGTATCACTTATATATTGAAACTATATCAATATGAAAGGGAGATGATATTATGGATGATATTGCACTTCTTGCCCATAAGGCACGGCAGGGGGATACAGAGGCATTTGCAAAGCTTTATTCTCTGGTATACCTTGATATGTACCGCACAGCACTGTATAATCTCCGCAGCGAGCATGATGCCTGTGATGCTGTAAGTGAGGCGGTCATGGATGCATACGCCTCTATAGGCAAGCTGAAATCGGAAGCTGCATTCAAAAGCTGGATAATGAAAATACTCTTTGCAAAGATCAAAAAGAAACAGAAGGAATACTTTTCGTCGGGATATGAGATGCCGGATGAAGAGTCACAGGGGTTTGACTTTGAAAACTCCGATCTGCGTGAAGCCATAAACAGGCTGGATAACAAATCAAAAGCAATATTATCCCTGTCGGTACTTGGAGGATATTCTTCCCGTGAGATAGGGCGGATATACGGCATGATGCCCTCGGCAGTAAGGTCACGGCTGGCACGGATAAAGAAAAAACTACGTCTGGAGCTTACATAATGAAGGGAGTTTTTGATATGAGAAGAAAAAAGGATAATGCGGATCTCAGCAGTCTGAGAAACATTTTTGAAGGCTCTCAGGTGCCTGATAAGCTGCTGCCTGAGAGTATAAAGGAAATGCTGGACCTAAAGGGATATAAAAAGCCGGTAAGAAACATCAGAAGGATAGCTGTTTCGTGTACAGCGGCTGCGGCGGCTGTGGCTCTGGCTGTAGGGGTGGTGAAATATACAGGCAGGGACGAGCTGAGTCCGGGAGCTTCAAGGCAGTATGCGGCACAAAACATTTCCACCATGCATTTTGCCGCAGACTACGGTGAGGTACTGGACTATATCAGCAATATAAATGAAAGGTATAGTAATATCATTGAATACGGTGCCGAAGTGCAGGGTGAAGACACAGATGGTATCACAATAACCAACGACATGGGCGGCATGGATATGCAGGAAAATGATACCATAGGTTCCGTTTCCGAAGATGGGGGCACAGCTCTCACCGGTGAATACACAGAGGTAAGAGAGTACAGTGATACCTTTAACCAGGAGGAAGGGGTGCTGGAAGCAGATATTGTAAAAACAGACGGCAAAAGTATTTTTTATGCCGCATCGGGTCAGCTGTTTGCGGTGGATGTCCGTGACGGCAGATTTGAAAACAGCCGCCGCCTTGAGTACACTAAACCGGCATCCGGAAATGAGAGCAATAGTGACCCCATTGGAACAGTACGGGATCTGTATCTTTTCAATGATAAGCTTATTGTTATTTCCGATATATATGAACGGGATGACAGCAGCGGTTACAAAGGCTATGTCAAAACAGGGGTGCTTATCTGTGACAAGCAGACACTTGAAATAAAGGAAAGGTATGCTCAGGAGGGAAGCTATACGGATGTAAGGCTTCGTGATGACGGCTCTATGTATCTGATCTCCAACGATTATAGTTCAATGTACGGTATAGATCAGACCATCGGCAGGGAGGAGACAGAAAAGTATATACCCTCATTTGAAGTAAACGGGAATAAGCAGACTGTCTCCTGTGATGATATACTCCTTCCCGTGGATGATGAGGATGACAAGGACGGAGAGTATTACTATTATCCGCAGATATCCTTTATAAATATCTCGGCACTTGATCTGGACAGTGATACCCCCTGCTCTCCCACAGATACCAAAAGCATAGTGGGTACGGGCTATACTGTCTATTGCTCATATGATAACCTTTATGTACTGGGGGGATATGATGAAAATACCGATATAACAAGGCTTGCCCTTACGGAAGGCAGGGTAGTCCCCAGGGCAGGTACTTCTGTCAAGGGCTATGTAAAGGATCAGTTCTCCATGAGCGAATACAATAACTATTTCAGGATCGCAGCTACATATGATACCTATGATATAGGAGGAATATCGGGTGCCGATCTCAATAATGTTCTGTATATCCTTGATATGGATCTGAATGAGGTGGGCAGGGTTTCAAACTTTGGTCTCAACGAGGGGATAAAATCAGTAAGCTTCAATGGAGACATGGCTTATGTGGTGACATTCAGAAATACCGATCCCCTTTATGCCATAGACATAAGTGACCCGAAGGCACCTCATGTCACAGATGAGCTGAAGGTCACAGGCTACAGCGGATATATGCAGAAGTGGGATGAGGGCGTGCTTCTGGGGTTCGGAGAAAACGGCAATGAGGATGGTGAACTTTACGGTATAAAGCTCTCCATGTTCGACAACAGCGACCCAAATAATCTAAAGCTTATAGACAGTGCGGTCATTACCGGAGATGGAGATAATGAATACAGTGATCCTGCCATTGCATACAGCGGAAGGTATGTATATTCACCTGCCCTTAATAACAGAAAGGCTCTCCTTATACTTCCCGAAAAAAATCTTATTGCCATACCATATAATATTGAGGATGTGACTGTTTACAGCAGTGATACCCACCGGAAGGATACAAATGAGTATTATTTCACATCGGGATACAGATTTTATTCATTTGAGGGCGGCAGGCTGCATGAGCTGGGAGATATAAACGAAGTAAGCGATATGAACGGCTCGCAGTTTGAACGCTGTGTGATGATTGGCGACTACCTGTATATGCTGTCTGACAGAGAATTCATCTCCGCAGATATGAGCACCTTCAACAGAACAGATTCCCTGCTGCTGCCTCAGACAGCCCCTGCATATCAGGATCATATTTATGAGGATCAATACTAATACCCGATAAAAAGAGCAAAAAGGTCGCTTTTAGGTCGCTTTTCGAGAAAAGCTCCGCAAAAGCTTTTAATTTCGCTCATGCTTCCAATGTAATTGCAGCTGTAAGCACGAAGAGCAGCTGAAAGAGTAACGAGATATTGTTATGTGTTTCAGGTTTAGCTTGATGTATACATAAAAAATGTCAGCCAAAAAACGGCTGACATTTTTATTCTTCGCATATGATGATTGCAGCCGGCAGCAATACTATCCTTTTACTATAGCTTCGAGCTTATAGCTGCATTCACAATGGAAATAAGAGCGAAATCAAAAGCTTTTGCTAAGCTTTTCTCGAAAAGCGACCTAAAAGCCATCTTTTTATTCAGATATTCAGAGTATCTTAAAGGATACGCTTACTTTTTTGCCAGAGTTGCGGAGTATGCCTGTAAGTGTTGCCTTTCCACGGAATTGTGAGGATAGAGTGATCTTTACCCAGCCGTAAGCCGTTTTGTTCTTTTCGGCAAATTCCTTATCCGGGACCTCATCTATGGTGCATTCGGCTGCCTGAGCCAGATAGCTGTTGGAGGTGCTCCATACTATATTGCTTACATCTGCCTCATCATTGGCAAATACGGGAAGATAAAGCACCTCTCCCATAGGCATTCCCGTGCTTATGGTTTTCAGTAAAGCCTTTGCACTTTCCGTCTTGTTCATAACAGCCTTTGTGACCATGTTCTCAAAAATACCTATTGTCTGTGCCATTGCTTCACCGCTGCTGTTGCTGTACTGATCCACAGGATACACTTTATAGTATCCCGGCTGGGATATAGCGGCTGTTTTGGCGCCTATTGCCGATATTACCTGAGGGCTGCCCGGTTCGCCTTTATCATCGTACTTCTGAGCCATCCATATAAGTGTCTTGCTGTTTATATTTCTGCCTGCTGCTGACACCTTGAATGAGGCATTTACTTTTGCACAAAGGGGAATTGTAACCTTAGTATATACAGGCTCTGCTGCCGTAACAGTTACAGGGATCTGGAATGAGTTGCTGCCTGACTTTCCGTAGGTAACAGTGGCAGTAAGTGTGGTATTGCCTGCTTTCTTTCCCTTTATAATTCCGGAGGATTTATTTATGGAAGCAATGCCGCCGTCCTTGATCTTCAAAGTGAATTTGCCGGATACTCCGTCTGACAGAGTTACAGGGAGCTCTTCTCCCACCTTTATGCTTACGGCAAAGAGTGTCTGCCATATTCCCGGGTCATTTGCTGCCACGAATGAGCGGCTTTCCTCCTGAGATCTCAGGGCAGCATCAAGGGTATTGTCCGGCTTTTTGACAAATACCTTGAAGGACAGCTTTTGCTTGGTGAACCGTGTCTGTCCCGTGACGGTATATGTACCCGGCAAAAGTGCTTTCATGTTCAGCAGACCTGCATTTCCTTCGGCAGATTCGGCAGATACACGCAGTCCTGTCTGTTTGTTGGATCTCCAGTCAACAGGCTCGGTACAGCCATTAGCCGACATAGGCAGAGGTACGGATATTTCATCACCAACTGTAAAGAACTTCTGACCATCTCCCAATGCGTTTTCCAGCTTCATGAATATACCGGATCTTATCATGTGATCTGCATCGTATTCAAGATCCATAGTGCAGTCATTACCTGTCACTGCCTGATCTGTCATTTCCGGGTACTGTATAAACACCGAGCCGCTGGGGTCGTATACATTTATCTTGTATATTTTGGTCTTTAATGTATTGCCCCCGGCATTGGTTCCTATAGTTTCAGCCCTGGCGTAATAGGTGCCTGATGTGTATGCATTGATAATACTGCCGGTTATTGTAATATCAGATGACTGTACCTCACCTGAGATAGTGCTGCCGGCGTCTATTGCTGTACCTGTTTTCCATTCAAATCTGTTGTCGGCTGATGTGGGGTTTACAGAGATACCCAGATCAAAGGCACCGCCCCGTGGGATATTTATTTCCACATATCCATCCTTCCCCACCTTCTTTTTGCTTTCCTTCAGGCTTTTGATATTCTGAATAAGCTCGGCAGTTTTCAGGGTCACCTTTACCGGCTTTGCAACACCCTCGCAGGCGATCTCCAGTATCTCCTTATCCTTCGGATCAATATCCATGCCCTCATTCAGGGATATGCTGAGAAGCATTCCGCCTGTGATATCATATGCAATGCTGCCGCTTCCGTTAAGCTTTGTATCCTGCAGCATAACTGTGAATTTGTCTGAATTATACTTGAAGGTATATGTTCCCAGGCTGTTGGAGACAGGAACTGTTCCCACTGATAACTGCTGAGGCATTCCCGGAGTCAGAAATACAGTGGAGGTATTGCTTTTTATTGACTTAGGCTTGGCTTCTACCTTGACATTTACAGTGATGACAGGGCAGTCAATAGCCTTGCACAAAGGGAATATAAGTATTTTCTGCTGTGACACCTGATTATATGCAGTCACCTTGCCATTGACCACATTGACACCCTTTCCGTCACCCTCCAGCCTGTAAAGCAGAGTCTTATCTGCGCCGTCCTTTGCTGCAAAGGGGAGCTTGAAGCTTCTGCCCTCATACATAGTCAGGTCATAGGTGTTTTCTTCCGTACTGCTCTTTTCAAATCCTATACCCTTTTTCTCATTGAAGCTGAAGGTCTGGGATGATTTCAGCTCCTTATATCCCGTAACGGAAAGAGGGTTCAGGTAAAGATCTATGGTGGTATATACTACGCCTGTTGCCTTCTTTTTATCATAATCCGCAGATACGCCTTTTAGCAGGACATAGCTGCTCAGCTTGGAAAGCTTTTTGGTGGTTATCTCTGCTTCAAATGAGGCAGCGGATGAACCGGTCACTTTTTTTCCTTTGGCGTTTGTATATACCAGCTTTGCATCGGAGGCAGCTGCTCCATTGGGTTTTTCCAGTACCCATTTGAAATTGCTCTTTGCTGCATCATCCCCCTGGAAAAGACCCTTGGGGCGTCCGTTGTATTTTATATTTTTTGTGCTGTAATCCACAGACAGGGTATCGCCGCCGTAGATCAGGTATTTATTGGAGATAGTTTCCTTTGTGGTGGAATGTGAAAAGCCCGGCGGCAGCATTTTGGCTGTCTGCTGACTGCATATTATCAGAAGCAAGCCGGGATCGCAGTCTTCAAAGGCATCCGGGGCTATTTCCGTAACAGAATCGGGGATAGTGACATACCTCAGATGATTGCAGCCTGCAAATGCCTTGCTGCCTATAGAGGTTATGCTGCCTGAAAGCTCCACGTCTTCTATATTCACATTGTTCATAAAGCCCTTTTCGGCTACAGAGCTTACACTGCTTGATCCGTAGCTTGAAGCAACGGTCAAGACGGGATTATCACCGCTGTAGGAAAAAGCACCGTCTGTGACTGCTGTGTCAATGAATCCCACACTGCTTTTATAGCTTATGGCAGCTCCGCTTATTACCTTTCCTCTGTAGGCTAAATAATATGTTCCGTCGGGCAGGCTTTTTCTTGCATTAGCTGTAAGACTGAGGGTACTTCCCGGGGTATAGCTGCCCGAAATACCGGATATGCTCATTCCGTTT
>CACZQG010000160.1 GCA_902783235.1 uncultured Ruminococcus sp. | reverse complement strand
TGGAGCAAGCATTTACAGGTCAAGGTGGAAAATCCACTGGGTACGGTGAGAAAAGTCAACGTGAGTAACGGTACTGTAAGTTGGAATGCTGTTCAGGGCGCAGTTGCCTATAAGGTCGCAAAGGTGGTAAACGGTAAGACCTATTACGGCAGTAAAACCAACGATGCAAACTATACCTTCAAGTATGTGCCAAGCAAGGATTACAAAGTTTTCGTGGTCGCATTTGACAAAGACGGAAACAGAACATGGGGTAAAAAACTGGATATTAAAGCATAATTATTTAAATAAGGGCAGAGTCGTTTCAGACTTTGCCCTTTATAATTATTCCAAAATAATGCTATGGACTGTAACATATTATACTATAGAAACAGACTATTATTTGCATTGTTCCATTTTATACTGCTTGACACATTGGCGCATACACTGTATAATAAGTATAGAAGTACGATCTGTCAGATCTTTTGAAATAGTAGGGGAGGTATTTATAATGAGAGTAATAAAATCTCTCTCAGTTTCCTTATTGACAACCATGTGTATGATCCTATCTTTCCCCATGGTGGGGGCAATTGATAATGCTGATTCTGCGTATGTAGGGAACACAGAGTATAATCGGGTCACTGTAACGGATTATGGTGCAGTACCTGATGATAAAAATGACGATACAAAGGCTATCAACAAAGCTCTTGCCTGTGCAAAAAATGATAGAGCCGATGAAATATGTGAGGTCTATGTTCCATCGGGAAAATACTATATAAATGCTAAGCTTATAATATATTCAAATACAAGACTTATTCTTGCAGATGATGCAGTTATAACCGGTACTGCCGGAAATATAATGCTGCTTCAATGGGCAGAAAATGAAAAAGAAGAGAATGCCAAAAACTATGACCGCTTTCATAATATATACATATCCGGCGGTACATGGGATGCCGGCGGTGTTGGTAACGGGGATAAGAATGTATCAAAATCTATAATGTTTTTCAATAATGGTAAGGATGTTACTATTACAAATACGACCTTTTGCAATTGCTATGGTAACCATTTTTTGAATTTTGAAGGTGTAGATGGTATTACTGTTACTGATACAGAATTCAAGGATTTTGTATCATATGTGGGAAGTACTGATACTTATGACTTTGTAAAGGATATACCTGACCCGGAAAAACAAAAATCTGCCATTGGTGCGGCGGAAGCTCTTCATGTTGATTTTGCAACTATTGATGATTCACCATGCAGAAATATAAAAGTGACCAGATGCCGCTTTTCAAATGTTCCCAGTGGTGTTGGCACACATCATATAAAGAGCAAGTATGCAGATAATGTTGAAATATTTGACAATTATTTTGAGGATATATGGTATTATTGCGTCAGGATCAGCAGTTTTCATTCTACAAAAATTTATAATAATGTTGCTGTGAGAGCCGGTTCCATGTTTCGTTCTCAGGATTCTGTTGCAGAGGTGTTCAATAATACTCTGACCGGTCTGCCTTCACTTTTACCTTCAAGATATGATGTGAACGGTACACTCTATAGTGTGCTTATACAGGATAATAGTTCGATTAGTTTCCATGATAACATATTAAAATCAACCAATGGTATTGGAGCTGCTTACATAGATAATGGAAGTAAGAGCAATACTTTTACAAGAAATACAATTGAATCCCCAACTGTAGATGGAATATTTATTGAAAAAACCAAGCTGTCGGTCACACTAAACAATATAGTGAATTGTGGAAGAAGTGGTGTTAAGTCAATGACATCACAGGTTACTTGTGAAAACAATAATATTACGGGTTGTAAGTATCGATATGCTGATTTTTATAAAGGCAGTACTGCTTCAACTTGCCGGAATAATGGCATTACTCCCGGGACAGAAAGCTTTTTTTCAAAAGACAGTAGTGTAACTGTATCAGATAATCTTCCTTCAATTAGTGAATTAAGTCTAAATATACCTTTAAATACATATAAATATACAGGTTCTGCAATAAAGCCGGATGTTGCACTTAGAAATGGCTCAGGAATACTGTCTTCAGATAATTATACTGTCAGCTACAGTAATAATATATCTCCCGGCAACGGCGAGATACTCGTTGAAGGTAAGGGCAAATACAGAGGATTTATAATCAAGAATTTCAGGATCATTAAATATGAAAAACCTGCGCCATTTCCTGAAACAAGTATAAAAGGAGACTCTAATGGTGATGGTGTCCTGAATGTCAGAGATGCTGCAAATATTGCTAAAATGCTTGCATCCGGCTGGAACGATGTTCTTCCGCCACAGTCTGACTTTAATGGAGATGGTAAGATCAATGTTCGAGATGCAGCCGGAATAGGGAAGTATCTTTCAGCATCAAAAAGGTAATAAATCTTAGACATTACCGATCAGTTTATAGCTGTTGGAGTTGAGTCTAAGAAATAATAACACAATAGTATATGATAAGACCGACTGTAGATGCAGTCGGTCTTATTCGTAAAATGAAAGGCATCATACTACAAATGTAATGATGCCTTTTAATAATATTCATATATTTTTTAATTATGTAAAAGCAGCTATGAATTTACTGCTGCTATTATCAGTCAAGGAAATCCTTAACTTTTTTACTTCTGCTGGGGTGACGAAGTTTTCTTAATGCTTTGGCTTCTATCTGCCTGATACGTTCACGTGTGACATTAAATTCCTTACCAACCTCTTCAAGAGTACGTGACCGTCCATCCAGAAGCCCAAAACGAAGCTTGAGAACCTTGGCTTCACGTTCGGTAAGGGTTGAGAGTACTTCTTCAAGCTGTTCTTTAAGCAGCATATGTGATGCAGCATCAGCGGGAGCAGGAGCTTCATCATCCGGAATAAAATCACCCAGATGACTATCTTCTTCTTCACCGATAGGAGTCTCAAGTGAAACAGGATCTTGTGCAATACGCATTATCTCACGTACTCTTTCAACGGGGAGATCAAGTTTTTCAGCGATCTCATCAGCAGTAGGATCATGACCATTTTCGTGAAGAAGCTGACTGGAAATCTTTTTAACTTTAGTAATTGTTTCTACCATGTGTACAGGGATACGGATAGTTCTTGCCTGATCAGCAATAGCTCTTGTAATGGCCTGGCGAATCCACCATGTAGCATATGTTGAGAATTTAAAGCCTTTTGTATAATCAAACTTTTCTACAGCCTTTATCAGACCCAGATTACCTTCCTGAATAAGATCAAGGAACTGCATACCTCTGCCGACATATTTTTTGGCAATACTAACTACCAAACGCAGATTTGCTTCGGAAAGACGTTTTTTTGCATAAGAATCACCCTGAGTCATTCTCTGTGCAAGTTCTATTTCCTCCTCAGCAGAAAGAAGCGGTACTCTTCCGATTTCCTTTAAGTAGATTTTTACAGGATCATCTATCGCAATACCTTCAGTAGACAATGCCATTTCAAGATCATCGCTCATGGAAGAATCAAGACCTATACGAAGATCCATATCCGCAGAATAATCATCAACTATCTCAATATTATTACTTGAGCAATTATCATAGAAAGTATCGATCTGAGCTACATCAATATCAAGATCTTCAAGTGCATCTGTGATTTCTTTTGTGGTCAGTTTACCTGTTATCCTGCCTTTTTCCATAAGACTTTCGATAGTGTTTTTCTTTTCTGACATATTTAACACTCCGTTTCCGGCAATAAATGCCATTTCATTTTTTTCTTTTCGATTTGACTATATTTAAAAGATCGTTGTCTGTTACAACTGATGTGGGCCGCAGTTGATGAGCAATAAGAATATCTATACAATCCTGTATGCTTTTATCTGTAAATACCACATCACTATTTTTAGCTGTTATCCCGGCTATTTTTCCCATTTCCTTGTCCGAAAACTCATCGGAAAACAATGAAAGGGATATATTATCATAGTTACCTTCACATAAAATGATATAAACACGCCTGTAAAGATCAGTAATGAATCTGTCGGGAGACAATAAAGTTTTAACTTCATTTATTCTTTCCGGGTTTTTAAAAAGACAGGCAAGAAGCGTCTCCTCAGCTTTTACTTCACGAGGATTCAGGCTTTTTTCCGGAAGTACCGGATCGGAAAAATAAGGTTTAGTTTTAACCGCCTGCCAGGTTTTCTTTTTTTCTATAATGCTGTTCTTTTTTATTTCATCGTTGATCTGTGAGCGAAGAATATCAGCATTCACCTCAGATTCCTTTGAAATTTTAGAGATATAAACATCCCTCTCAAGCTTGTTGGAAATGGATGATAAAACCTTAATAGTATTTTTCAGATATTTAACTTTATCATTTTCATTGTTAATATCCAATCCACTCTTACATTTTTCAAGCTCAAAATTAACAGCTCCTCCCGAATTATCAAGTAATAGCTTAAAGCGCTGAGCTCCGTATTTCTTTATATATTCATCTGGATCCTTTGCGCCTTCCATCTTGATTATACGAGTTGATATCCCGGCATCACCCAAAAGGTTTATCGCTTTTGCAGTTGCTTTCTGACCGGCACCATCACTGTCATATGCAATGATGACTTCATCTGCATACTGCTTCATAAGTCTTGCCTGATCCGGAGTTAATGCAGTTCCCAGTGTAGCAACAACATTTTCAAAGCCAGCCTGGTTTATGGCAATAACATCCATGTAACCTTCAGCAAGTATAAGCTTTTTTAAGGGATGATTTTTTGCGTGGTTCAATGAAAAAAGATTTCGGCTTTTCTTAAATACAGGTGTATCAGAGGTATTCAAGTATTTAGGAAGACTGTCATCCAAAGCTCTACCGCCAAATGCAATAATATTACCTCTAAGATCTAATATAGGAAAAATAACTCTTTTTCTGAAAAAATCAAAAACATTACCGTTTTTGGTGCTTACTGATCGAACATTAGCTGCGATCATTTCCTCCTGAGTATATCCCTTAGAAGATAAAAACTTGCCCAATTCATCCCAGCTTGCAGGCGCATAACCCAGACCATATTTTTTTATGGTATCGGGTCTGAGTCCTCTCTCTTTAAAATATATAAGACCGCTTTTATCACTGCCGGAAACCAACTGTCTGTAGTAAAAATTAGCGGTTTCACGATTTATCTCCAGGATTCGCCTTTTTAATTCAGCTAAACGGTCATATCCGCTGTTTTCAGGCATTGAAAGTCCGCCCTTTTGTGCCAACAGCTTTACAGCTTCCATGTATCCTAAATTCTCAATTTGCTTGGTAAAGGTGATAACATCACCGCCTACACCGCAGCCAAAGCAGTAAAAGCTTTGATTATCTGTATAGATATGGAGTGATGGCGTCTTTTCGGAATGAAAAGGACACAATGCAACATAATCACGCCCTCGACGTATAGTATTTACATATCCACCTATTATACTTTCTATGGGATTTGCAGATTTGAGCTGATATATAAACTCATCAGGCAGTTTCATGAGTCACTCCCTTTTTGATAATCCATATTGCTTGATACATTGAAATTAATAATCATGCCGCAGATATCCTCCATTCTGAATGGATAATGAGCTTGATCACATGAGCTTAGTGACAGTTATAACCTCCCAACGAAATCGTGTGGAGAAAGGCTCTCTGCGACAGTTGAAGCAGCTGCAGTGTGTGATCAATCGAAATTATCATGCATTGCTTCGACTTTACATACTATTTCCAGAAATTTGGTACAAATAAATCCTTGTACAGATCGACAGCATATCCATCGCTCATTCCGGATATATAATCACATACTGCTCTGTCAATATCATATTTGCGAAGTATGTCTATATATTCGTCCGGAAGCTTTTCGGGATGCTTTTTAAAATAAAAATACAGCTGTTCAATAAGTACCTTTGCTTTTTTTTCTTCTGATTTTGCGGCAGGATTAGTATATACAGACTCAAACATAAAACTTCTCAGTTCATCATGGGCTTTCTTAATATTTCCTGTCATACATATCTTGTCAGCACCATTTTCTACCACAGATGTAACAAGTGTAGTTATCCTCTGTGATTTTGTTTTTCCCAATATCTTAACAGGAAATTCCGGAAGATCAGAGCTCTTTAAAATACCAGCTCTTATGGAGTCTTCAATGTCATGATTTATATAGGCTATTTTATCGGATAACCTTACAACATTGCCCTCAGCAGTAGCAGCTATTTTATTTGTATGGCATACTATACCATTTTTTACTTCATATGTAAGATTTAGTCCCTTGCCATTATTCTCTATGTAGTCAACCACACGGACACTTTGCATATAATGCTTAAAGCCGTATGGACAAACTTCATCAAGCACTGCCTCTCCCGCATGACCGAAAGGGGAGTGCCCTAAATCGTGACCCAGGGCAATAGCTTCGGTAAGGTCCTCGTTGAGTCGCAGAGCCCTTGATATAGTCCGGGCGATTTGAGAAACTTCAAGGGTATGCGTAAGACGTGTTCTGTAATGATCCCCTACAGGTGAAAGAAATACCTGAGTTTTTCTCTTTAGTCTTCTGAATGCATTGCAATGGAGTATTCTGTCTCTGTCACGCTGAAAATCTGTTCTTAACGGACATTTTTCTTCATATCGCACACGTTTTCCATGTCCTGATGATGTGCAGGCATACTTACTCAGGGTAGTAAGCTCTATAATTTCTGTTTGTTCTCTGACAGACATATCCACCCTCCAATGCAGTAAAACAACTATATTTGTATTGCCTATACTCTATTATTATACCACAAAAAAATACATTTTTCAATAGTAATTTTTAAAAAAGTATAATTTATTTTAAAAGCAATGGTCAAAAAACATTATCTGATTAAATATTATATAACTTTTTTCAAAAAAATATGAAAAAGCACTTGACAAATCTTCAAAAATGTTATATAATAAAGTACTTGATAATGATAGAATAATAAAGGAGGGCTATAAATGGCAAAAGAAAACTTAAAAACAATAACTGAAAACCGGAAAGCCCGTCATGAATATTTTATCATTGAAAGTATGGAAACAGGAATTGAGCTTGTAGGTACAGAGGTCAAATCCATACGACAGGGAGGGGTAAATTTAAAAGATAGTTGGTGTTCCATTGATAATGGCGAGATATTTATAAAAGGAATGCATATTTCACCATATGAAAAGGGGAATATCTTCAATCGTGATCCCATGCGTGTCAGAAAGCTTCTTATGCACAAGAAAGAGATCAATCGGCTTTTTGGTAAAATTAAACAGGATGGACTTACCTTGATACCTTTATCCCTGTATTTTAAAGGTTCATGTATAAAAGTTCAGCTTGGACTTTGTAAAGGTAAGAAACTATATGACAAGCGTGCAGATGCAGCAAAAAAAGATGCCAAACGTCAGATTGAAAGGGCAATAAAGAACAATTACTAAATGGGGACGTAAAGGTTTCGACGGGGACTCTGAAACATAATAAGCGAGTAGAGCCGGTGTAAACTCTTTAAACTGCGCCACGTTTAAATATAAACGCTAGAAATAATATTACAGTTAGCTCAAACAGCTACGCTTTAGCAGCCTAAGTCTGCTATGTTCCCCTC
>CACZQG010000159.1 GCA_902783235.1 uncultured Ruminococcus sp. | reverse complement strand
GCTAAAACTTTTACTTTCGCTCAAACTTCCATTGTAATTGCTGCTTTAAGCACGAAGAGCTGCTAAAACTTTTTACTTTCGCTCATACTTTCATTGTAATTGCTGCTTTAAGCACGAAGAGCTGCTAAAACTTTTTACTTTCGCTCAACTATCAATTTCTTTTATCAGGTCTTAGTATTACTATCATCCGGTTTTCATACACCGGGGTACATTCGCCCAAATCGTGAATTTTCACGAACAAGTAAAGTAAGCAAAGAACTCATATGATACTCCTTTATGTCTTATATGTCTTATATGTCTTTATATATTTCCTATGGGATTGATATGATTATATCATATTATACATAGTTTGTCAATAGGTTTAGTAAAATTAAGGCTTAAAAAAAATCTATATCCGGCTATAAGATATTCCTATACCTCATTACTCCTCCACCCGGCGGATATTCCCACAAGCATCATCTGCCCTATGCAAGCCGCCTCAGATCATATAAAGATCCCACTTTTCATCCAGATACCCATTGCACTTGGAAATAAGCTCAGCCAGAGTCAGATTTTCAGTAAAGCTTCGGAGATAGTCATTCATTCTTTCCCAGAAGCAGTTATTCAGCAGCGACCGCAGACTGTACTCATCATTTTCCGTCATATATGTCTCCGCAAGTATAGTACCGTCAAGAGCATTGAGTATATCCGAAAGCAATATACTACCGGCAGGACGGGACAGCATATATCCGCCCCCTACCCCCTTTTGTGATCTTACAAAGCCTGCCTGCTTTAATGACATAAGTATCTGCTCCAGATATTTCAACGAGATGTGCTGACGTTCAGCAATATCGGAGGCAGTTATTGCCTTTGAGTCCTTGGAATACATGGCTATATCAGTAAGCGCAACGACCCCGTATTCCACTCTTGTTGACACTCTCATCCCCATTCTCCTTTCCTGTTTTCAATACTTGTAATACTAATATCTGATCTAAATAATCGAAAAGGTCGCTTTTTGAAAAAAGCTCCGCAAAAACTTTTAATTTCGCTCATACTTCCATTGTAATTGCAGCTTTAAGCTCGAAGAGCAGCTAAAACGTGTACCCTTTTGCCTGCAAAAAAGCTCCGCAAAAACTTTTAATTTCGCTCATACTTCCATTGTAATTGCAGCTTTAAGCACGAAGAGCAGCTAAAGAAGAGCCGCTAAAATGAAAATACAATAAGATTATATAAGACAACACCGCACAAAGACCGCCTGACAACCTTGTGCGGTGTTGCAAGTGTTTACTGATCTTTCTTTATGATCTCATTGATTATTCTGTCCTTATTTTTAATAAGCATCCTGACACACCATACTGTCAGTGCAAGAGCTGTAACAGACAATCCCAGAAATGCATCATTGAGCATTTCCCCGGGCTGAGGAACAAAGGAGTCTGCCCCTTCTTTAATGTATTCCACCGCCGAATCCACCAGCCACATAAGAGATGCTCCCCAGAACATATAAAGCAGAATGCCGACCCCCAGCTTCCTTGCCTTTTCACTTGTGAACCACACTATTGTGGAAATGACTGCTGCAAATACTGTAATAAGAAGTGTCATGACAGATCACCTGCCTTTCTGCCATGATCCTTGATCCGCCCCACAACAAGGACAGCCCCTGCCCACACTGCCGTTACCAGTGCCGCCATTGCAGTACCGGAGGTAGCCATTTCAGTCAGCATTTCCGCAGTCTCTCCGGGATCACTTGCAGCGGTCAGGAACGGGAAAAAGGGTGAGATCTCCCCATGCCACAAATGCTCAAATGCCAGTAGTCCCGAACCGCCCCACAGCATACCGTTGAGCCAGCCCAGCTTATCCGAAAATCTTACAGACAGCTCTCTGCCGTCCTTTTCCTCTTTATTCTTTACCGCTTTGCGAATAACAGTTGTTACAACAGCCTCCGCAGCAGGTACTAAAAAACAAGCCATAATATTTACCTCCCAAAATCAGTCCCATCCCAGGGCTTTTCTTTTTGCTTTCATGTCCTCTACTATCTTTTCACCCAGCTTTACCGGATCGGTATCCACATTCATGGATGAACCAAGAGTTTCCAGTGTGCCGTACTTTAAAAACTCTATCACATTCATAGAGCCGTATATCTGCGCCTCTACACAGTGATATGAACTTATTCCGTTGAGCCTGAATCCCAGTGCCGCATCTATGCCCTTCTCATTTCCCCATTCAGGTGATGAAAAGGCAAAGGGCAGCTCATACATCTTTTTGCCCAGTGCAGCGGCAATTCCTGCAAAGACCCCCGAGGAACGGGTATTGTCTATACATTCTCCTACGTGCCATACCGGCGGAAGATCCGGCTCCAGGAATTCTCTCAGCGACTCCCCTGCCTTCTCCTTTCCCGACACTGCACAATATCCCAGCTTCATCAACGGGAATGAAGCACAGCCGTTGGAAAGTATGAGCACATTGTTTTTCAGCAGTACATCCGCCACATCCACTATGCATTTTTCGTAAAGCACCTTGGGATTGTTGCAGCCGACCATATTGACAACGCCTAAAATGCGTCCCTCCTTAATAGCGTCGGCTATAGGCTGCATACTTCCAAAACGCTTATGCAGATATTCTACCGAAAAGCCTACCTCTGCTTCCACCTCATAGGGGGGTATGTATACGGGTATACCCTTTCTCTCTTCAAAGCTTTCTATTGCACGACAGACTATTTTTTCTGCCAGTGCATCTGTTTCCTCTATATTTGAATGGTGGTGATCGTATTCATAACGCTCTGCCCCGGGAAGCCGTGCTGATTCACTGGTGGTTACTACCACAGTTTTAAAGCAGTGAGCCACCTCCATAATAGAGGGAAATACATCCTGTACATCCGCTACCCACAGGTCAAGTGCTCCCGTACCCAATACCAGCTCCGCAGATACAGCGTTGGAAAGGGGAACCACACCTGCATATCTGTACATTGCCGAAAGCCCGGAGCAGCATATACCATAAAATCTTATACCCTTTGCTCCCTTGGACTTTGCAAGCTCTATGAGATCCTCACGCTTGCCCGCTTCCACTATACGGCTTACCAGCAGAGGCAGATGCCCATGTACCGCTATGTTTACATAGCCCTTTTCCAGTGCGCCTATATTTACCTTGGAGGTAACTCTGTCCCCTACTCCGAAAAGACTGTCGGTTGCAATAGATGCTCCCACCACTCCGGAAAAAGTAAAAGCCAGTCCGCAGCGCAAAAACTGCTGCATTACCGAACGCCAGTCTCCGTCGGTGGCACATCCGGATTTGTGATAGGCTTCAAAAACCTCATGATAGGCACTGATGGGAAGAATATCCAGCTCCTTCCATACCTCCTGCCTTTCGGGAACGGCACAGGCAGTTATTGTCTTGTATTCTCCCGGAACAGTCCTTGACAGATCCTCCAGCAATGCATCCGCCAGGTCACGGGCAACATTTTTAAGCTGTCTGTTTTTCTGCTTTATTCCAAATGCCTCGGCAGTGGAGCGTATCTTCTGTTCACCCAGGATAGGTACATCCAGCTTTCCTTCGGCTGCCCATTTCAGTGCCAGCATCACCTCTCTTGCGTGCATTCCGTGCTGGGCTGCTCCGGCTGCGGCATTACGCAGAAGATTCCTTGCAACAATAAGGTCTGCATCTGCACCGCATACTCCCTTAGGTGATTTTGCGGTTATACGGCAGGGACCCATATTGCATATCTTACAGCATATTCCTGCCAGTCCGAAATTGCACTGAGGCTTCTGCCTGTCAAAACGGTCAAAGGCGGTATCTATCCCCAGCTGCTCCATTCTCAGGAGCATTTCCCTGACAGCAGGATCGGGAGTCTTGTCTATAACATCCTGCTTTGAAGGGAATGTTTTTCTGTACTCGCTCACCGCATTCAAATAATCTCTGATAAATGCCTGCGGATCAGCCTCCTGATCTTCACTGTGATCGGATTTTAGTATCACTGTGGGTACACCGTGCTCATCAAAGCCGATTATATTTCTGTGTGAATGAATGTGTGCAGGAGCATTTTTATCATCATGATGATGATGCTCATGGGTATG
>CACZQG010000158.1 GCA_902783235.1 uncultured Ruminococcus sp. | reverse complement strand
CCGTCATTGACACCTACAGCAGGGATATTTTTTACATAGTATTTTTTAAGCTGCTCCTCCATATCCGGCTCCGCCTTGCTGACAGATGAGAGCACAGCATTCTTTCTAAGGGTGATCGCCTGTACCCCCTGGGTATCTCTCTTTGCCTTGGGAGCCACCAGGAGCGTACTGAATGCTATAGCCTTACCTGCGGATGATCTGAGTATCACATCTGTATCCTCCGGCAGATACATCATCTTCACAAGCTTTGATTTATCACTGTAAGCCTTAGCCAGCTTTTTTCTGTTGGTTTTTGTTTCAAAAACGCTTAAAGGCACCTTGGCAGCCTTTCCGTTTTCAAAGAAATAGATCATATAGCCCTTGAAATCCGTGGTGTGTACCATATATACCACATTTTCATTCTCATCAAAGCCCAGCTTGGCGGGGACATAATCCCCCAGTACGCTTGCCTTGGTATCGTCAAAGGTGCTTGCCTTAGCCTTGTACACCTGGCACTGATCGGTAAAGAACAGCAGCTCTGCCGAGTTGGTGGATTCCTTGTGGTATATGATCCTGTCGCCCTCTTTAAGCTTCTGTTCACTGCTCATACGCAGGGACTGGGCAGTGATCTTCTTGAAATAACCGCTTTCGGACAGGAACAGGTTTACCATATAATCGGGTATATCATCCTCTATATCAGCTTCGACTATATCTGTTTTATAGAAGAACAGGGTATTTCTGGGCTTGGAGTACTTCTTGATTATCTCTTTAAGCTCCTCAACGATTATCTTCTGTATCTTCTTGCTGCTTGAGATAATATCCTCCGTTTCGGCTATGTTCTTTTCCAGGTCACCCGTTTCCTGTGTTCTCTTTAAGATGTACTCACGGTTTAAATGACGCAGCTTTATCTCGGCTACATATTCCGCCTGTATCTCGTCGATACCAAAGCCGATCATAAGGTTGGAAACAACGTCGCTTTCTTCCTCTGTCTCACGGATTATGCGTATAGCCTTGTCTATATCCATCAGTATCTTACCCAGACCCTTTAAAAGGTGAAGCTTTTTCTTCATCTTGTCAAGGTCAAAGAGAAGTCTTCTCTTTACACAGCCCTCACGGAACTCTATCCAGCGTGAGAGTATCTCACGGACACCCATTACCTTTGGTGTTCCGCCTATCAGCACATTGAAGTTGCAGGCAAAGCTGTCCTGCAAGGGAGTAAGACGGAACAGCTTGTTCATCAGCTTATCCGGGTCGGTGCCACGCTTGAGATCTATGGCGATCTTCAATCCTTCAAGACCTGTCTCATCTCGGATATATGATATTTCCCTTATCTTGCCTATTTTCACAAGGTCTATGATCTTTTCCATAATGGCTTCCACAGTGGTGCTGTAGGGTATCTCCGTGATCTCGATGCAGTTAGCCGACTTGTCGTAGCTCCACTTGGCACGAAGCTTTATAGAGCCTCTTCCGCTGTCCAGTATCTCCTTCATCTCATCCTCATCATAGAGCATGAAGCCTCCCCCGGGGAAGTCCGGACCTTTAAGGGTGCTGATAATGTCATGCTGAGGATCCTTGATAAGGGATATACAGGTCTCACACACCTCTTTAAGGTTAAAGGGGCAGATATTGCTTGCCATGGATACGGCGATACCCATATTTGAGTTGACCAGTATAGTGGGGAATTTAGCCGGGAGAAGTGAAGGCTCTGTGGTGGAGTTATCGTAGTTGGGTACAAAATCCACCGTATTCTTGTCTATATCCCCGAAAAGCTCATTGCATATAGGGTCAAGCTTTACCTCCGTATATCGGGAAGCGGCATAAGCCATATCTCTGGAATACTGCTTTCCGAAATTGCCCTTGGAATCCACATATGGGTGGAGCAGAGTCTCATTACCCCTGGCAAGACGCACCATAGTTTCATATATCGCACCGTCACCATGGGGATTGAGCTTCATGGTCTCTCCCACAACATTTGCGGACTTTGTGCGTTTTCCGGTCAGAAGTCCCTGCTTGTACATGGTGTACAAAAGCTTCCTGTGCGACGGCTTGAAGCCGTCTATCTCCGGAAGGGCACGGGACACGATAACACTTATGGCATAAGGCATATAATTATTGATAAGTGTATCTGTTATTTTCTCATCTATGACTACCCCTGCATTTTCAATGTATGCATCGGGCATAGCTCCTTTTTTTGCAGCAGTTTCACTGCCTTTTCTCTTTCTTGGCATTTTTTGTTCTCCTATTTGTTTAACGCTTTTAAATGGTCGCTTTTCGAGAAAAGCTCCGCAAAAGCTTTTACCTCGCCCTTTTCTGTACCATAATTGATACACCCATGCCCGGAAAGCGGCTATTATTGATCCCCCAACTAAATCTTGAATTTTCTGCTTGCCTAAATACTGAACTTCTGCGTCGGAAAGGCTTGAAATAT
>CACZQG010000157.1 GCA_902783235.1 uncultured Ruminococcus sp. | reverse complement strand
CACACTTTCCGAAAGTATGCTGAAACCTTTCGGAAAGGAGCCTATATGGTTTATTCATTTTGTTAGCATCTGCTAACACTGTATATTATATCACAATGAAAGCAAGTTGTCAATAGCTAACTCAAAATATTTTTATCGCTCTGAATCGTAGATTTCCGAAATCTCCGCCGTAGTATAATGCTTCAATTGATCCTGAGCTGATAAAGCTGTGTGATCATCCTGCTGAAAACTTGCTGATATTTAATGTGTCCGCTATAAAATGCTCTTAAAGTGCGTTTTATAGCAACCCCCATCCTGTAAAACAGGATTGGGGTACATCAACGGCTATTTGGCAGTTGTTGAGGGCACATTATTTACAGCATCCTGAATACTGATGTAAAATAAAGAGCCATAGCAATTCTGTAATTTTTCAGAACTGCTATGGCTTTTTTATGTTTTGGTGCTGCCTTAAAACAATACCATGTCTATTTTTTATTAACGAGAATTTTTTCTTTGCCATTGCTGTTTGAATTAACTGAATGAATGATCTTTGGATCCTCAAAGCGTTTAGCTTTAGATTTAGCATCCAGCATGACGGCCCTGATACCGGAGAAAGTACATCTATACAATTTGTTGGCAAGGCTTATATGATCTTCCTTCATCATATTTTTAAACATTTCACTTGATTTGATACTATTAACAGTATTTTCAAACTTATGCTTGGTAATATCCTCAGGGTAAACCATGTTTTTCTCATCAGCAACAACTTTCTTATTATTGACAGCTGCTTTTTTACGTACACTTGTCCTATTGCCTGACAGTTTTCCGGTTTCATAATCAAAGGTCTCATTCGCCTTTTCCTGCAAATAAGAAGCTGCCAGCATCTCAGACAATGCCTTTTCAAAACCATAATAGTCTTTTTTCTTAGCAGCTTCAACTGCCGATTTCTGAGCTTCTGCAAGTTTAGCACTAAGATCAATAACCTGACGGGTCATCAATGAATCTCTGTTCATCTTTGAACGGTTTACCTGAACACTTACAGACTCATGAGAATTCATTGCCGTAGTTTTATTCTTGCACAGATCAGCATATGAGTTTCTGGCAAACAACTCCAGATTATTGGCAAAATCCTTTCGGCGTGATCCGTTTTTCATTATTCCGCCGCCTTCTCTTCTGATCTTGGCAATGTATTGATGAGAAAACTTACAAACATTGTCAAGAGCATCATTCATCTGTGAAGGAGTTGAATTCGCATTCAGTTGAGTCAGCTTTTTAAGGTTATGCTTCATACGCTCAAATTCAATAGAGTTTTCAGACTTTTTAGATGCAAGCACTTCAAGCTCATCCAACTTGTTCTTGGCATCACGTAAGACCTTTTCAAATTTATCCTTGTAAGCCTCATTTTTCTTATGGGAGCTATTTAAAGCATCGTATAGCTTTCCTTCATCATTATCATTCAGGCTTCCATCCGGCAGCGGCTCACCGTTTATACCCAAACACTTTAAGGGATCTGTTTTCCCTATCAGGCTATTATTCAGTAATTCTTTTCGCTCATGCTTTGATAAACCGTCACTGGAAACATCATGATAATGATTAAAGGATTCCTTGTAGACAGCACTTGAAGGACCTTCCTTAAATGATTTGCTCAAATTGTATATTGTCCGGTCTCTTTTCAGATCTCCTGCATCAGACATTTGAGAGGCTATCAATAAGCTTCCATAATTATCATTCTTTATGGAATTATACTTACTTTCCACCCGGATTCTACCCTGTCTGATATCATGGGCACGCTGCTGTATTTCCTCGGATCTGTGAACCGAATGTTCAACAAAGGTATGTGCAAATTGTTCTATGACCTTGCTGTACTTACCATCCTTATTAGCTTTTATTTTATTAAGATAACCAGTCCATTCAGTTTTATTTTTATCTGAATAATAATTATCCATATCAGAATCATTCATTTTTTCCGTGATATTGATCATTTCACTGACAAACTTTTTATAATCTCCTGTAACCTTTGCCTCATTCTCAAGATTATTCATATACTTTACAGGAAATTTGCGGCGAAGCTCAAGGTTATTGGCATCCTTCTTCATATTCTTTTTAAGAGATGCATTTATCACACCGCAGGCATTGTTAAACACTTTTCTGCCTTTATTTGCAGTGCTCATTATAGTGGATATTTCATCTACTTTACTATCCTTGTACTTTTCTACAAAACCAAGCACCTTGACCGCTAATGCTTTTTTATCCTCAGCAGTGATGACATATTTGTTCATTGTCTCACTTTTCAGCTTGATAAAATCACTCTTGAAGGCATTCAGATTCTTTAGCTTATCACTTGAAACACACTTTTCAACACGCTTTAATTGCTCATCAATAGAGCCTACTGTTCCCAATATTGCCAGTTCATTAACATCCCAGCCATGATCTATAGCGGCCTTTTCTCCTCTTATATAGCCAATTTCGCCCACTATATTTCTTTTTTCATCAATTGACTGACCTAATACCGAACCCAGAGTATTTCCTGTTGCCTTGTTCATTTTTTTAACAGCAGGAGGATTTTTTACAAGCTCTTTCCTAAGCTGCGGATTATCAACATATTTTTTAAGTCCCCTTGGGACAGGCTTTTTGGGATCTTTATCTATTTGTTTCAGCAGCTCTATAATGTAGTCTACAGAATTGTTATAGCCCACATTGTCATAGTTTTTAAGATTGTCATAGTTTTTCAGAGTTTCTGCGTGAGCATCACTGAGAGCTTTAAGGTATTTTCTTTTGTTGTCATGATTCCAGCCTTTCTTATCATATTTCTGTCTGAGGTATTCGACTTTAAGCTCATTCACAGCAGTGTGAGACAATTCATTAATATGATCGGAAAAAGGCTTTCCAAGGATCTTACGTTGTTTTTTTACATCATCGTTTCTGTAATTGACTCCTGAAACAAGTGTAGTCATCATTACCGACATATATGGGTTTGTAAACATCGCCTGCATATAATTGCCTTGACTCATATCGGCAATAAATGCTCTGTCTTTGTAGAACTGCTTTACAGTAGGATCCTTGGCATTATCAGCTGCTTCATCCAATGCCATACTAAGATCCATAACTGCTTGTGCCGCATTTTGGGCAGCCTGTTGATCAGCGAGTTTATAATTTGCACCTACATAATCGTCACCAACAAATCCCGATATCGTATTTTTTTCAGGATCATATCCGTAAAATGATGCAGCTTCCCTATCATCATTCTTTCCTTTGATACCTTTATTGTTAACAGATCCCATTTCCGGAAATAACAGATCATTTTGATTTTCAGCAAGGTAATCACTGTTTATTTTAGATATTGATTTGGGAGTTCCATCATCATTTTTATAATCTGTATCATATTTATCAAGACTTCGAGGAAGCGAACGTTTCAACAGTTCCGTCACCGACTCCATATACATCGCCTGGTAACGGGTATCATTCCAGACATATTTGGCATTAGGGTCGATGGGCTTATACTGATCCAGATCATATTCAACATCCCGATCCTTTTCATCATCAGCTTCCGGCATAACAGGATCAACTAAACCATTTTGCACAGATAAATTCTGTTCTTTCTGCTGTTCCTTATTATTTATACTATTATCCGGCTCCTGCTTCTGCTCGTTATCGTGCTGAACGCCTTTTATTTCATTTTCAATTATATTTTTGAGATTGTTTATATCTATGCCTGCATCAGCTCTTCTGTTGAGTATATCAGCCAGTTCTACCAGATTTTCGCCGTCCTTACCAAGCGGTGGATGACCCTGTCCCAGATTTATGCTGGATCTGAGTATTGCACTGACACCCTTAGGAGTTGAAAAAACCTTTTTGAAATTTTCTATGCCATTTTTATCTTCCTGAGATATAGTACCCTTGTTTTTTATTATATTGTTGGCAGCGTTTAATCCATTGGCAAAAGCTATAGAATGCTCATTTTCCTCCTCCTGCATAGTAACGCCAAAAGAAAACAATTGGACATCTACAAGATTCAGATCTTTTTTTTCGGTAATCGTCTGATTTACTTGTGATTGCAATTCTGCCTCGTCGATACCCGCATTGCATCTGGTATTAAGTATATGAACAAAGCGAATGAATTCACTGCCATCCTTAGGTGAATCCGGGTAGTCATAGAAGCTTCCCACAAGCTCATTACGGCTTTCCTCATTTTTTAAAGCCTCTTTAAAGTCCTTTATTGCAAATTTGTATTTATCAGAAAGCTCACCATTATTGCTCAGACTATGATTTACAGCACCTACTGCATCAAAAAAGACGGAACCGCTTGAAATCGGATGATTTGAAATATATAGCGATGCCCATTCCAGACCGCTTTTCATGAAATTCTCGTCATCCTGCATACTTATCTGCTCAGCTGTCATGTATTTTTCACGGTCTTTTCTCCACTGAGCAGTATTTATATCAGCCCCTGCCTTTTTGTTCAGGCTTTCCAGCATATTTACGAACTTATTGAGGTCATTTGACATAGATTCGGTAATAAGAGTGCGGTTAGGATTGTCTTCCCCCTGAAACATTTCCTCCAGAGCATTGAGACTTTGAGATATTTCATTAAATTCATTTTCGGTAATGGTGAGATCATTACTGAAAAGTCTTCCAATATTGCTCATGTGACGAGTAAACGAATTAAAGAATTCATTATTACCGTTCTTTTTTAATGTTTGTTCTGCATTAGTATTAAAGAATCTGACCAATTCATCATAGTCTTGTTTTTCACTATTTGTAAAGCCATGATTACCACGGACTTTGTTTATCCATTCATCATATGTCATAGCAAGTTCTCCTTAATATTTTGATTTAATGTCTTTTAAGGCAATACCGCACAAAGATTGTGCATCAGATGCGACGTCAGATTTTTTGTTAGATTGTACAAAATCGATGCAGACATACTGGTCTGTCGGTCAACCTCTCTGTCATCTAACGCAGACACCTCTCCCTCGGGGGAGATCACGTACCCCAAGGGCACTTGTGTTTCTATCCAAATCATAGATTTGGTGAAACACTGGCGGATGACGTACAAAGCTTCCAAGCGGTCTTTGCACGGTGTTGCCTTAAGCATTTCTACTATATATACCCTATAAACACAAGATAGGTTGCATTTTTCTAAAAAATATTGCACAACGATCGTGCATCGGATGCCAATTAGGATTTCTGTCAGATCAAAGTGTGATTTGCTCCTTATGATCAAAATCCACACAGGCGATCGTTCGGTTGTCAGAGATATTATGTGCAAAACGGGGTCAGACAGACCCTCATAGTCCATATCTGACACAAATATACCCCAAAGGCATTTACGTTTATATCCAAATTATATCACACCGGATGAAAAAAAGCAAGTATTTGACGGATATGGCTGGAAGCAGTTATTGATTATGTATACTATTCCAATATAAACAATGATCAAGCATACAGTTTTTTATCTTTCCTGTGACGCAAATATTATTGACAAATGTTAACATATATTGTATAATATATGCAGATATAATTCACATCAATCAAACCTGAAGGAGGAGTTTAAATGACATTAAAGAAAGCAGCTGCTTTTGTAATAGGTGCTGCACTGTGTCTGATGCCTATGAATGATATAGGGGCTGGATCGCCGGCAGACAACACAATGACAGTTCATGCCGAAAGCATAAACGATATTCCGTCTGACTACCAATACGCTGCTGACTGGATATGGACGAATCGTATAGAGCGTGAAGGCTCCACTATCAGACGCAATACTATATTCGATCAGATAGCAGCCGGTCATGGCACACTCAATTATGTTATTAAATGGCAGTCTGACCGCACTGTCACCTATGAACAGCGTATGAAATTCCAAAAGACACTTTCAGATTGCATCAATGCCTGGAATGACAAGCTTGCAGGATATGAAAACTGGCCATATGAACATATTGACGTAAATGTTGTAGGCTGGGCGGTTATTGATAAAAGCTGCCTTATTGATCTTCGGGATGATGAGGTGGTCTACACAGATACAAAATACTATGATTCACAGTATGACACCTCAAACGGCTGGGAAACCATTCCCGATAAGGAGCCCTATGCCCCTGACGAGCTTTCACGCTTTGAGCATTTCTCCGATCCGGGATATCAATATCCCGGAGGAGCTGATAAACGTTTTGATATGTATTTATGGGCTACAAAGGGATTTCCCTTTGTTGGAGGCTGCGGCGGAGACTGGGGACAGCGGCTGTCAGATGTTGCCTGCCTTGCATTGATCGAATATGATAACCTTCATGTTCTGGAGCACGAAATAGGACATGGCTTTGGTCTTACCGACTTTTACGGAGGTGAGGGAGAGTCCGATGGCTTCCCTCCGGGAGGATTTCCGGGTGGCGAAAACTCCATCATGATGGCAGGTTCTTCCAACAAGATCACTGATTTTGACGGCTGGATGCTCAGATATGTATGGACAAAGATAAAAAACGATGAAGGACGCTTTGATCTGTCAGAGGATATAAACGAACCCGTAGAATTATCAGATTACTACATGGGTGATATCAACAATAACGGTATTGTTGATACGTCTGATGCTATACTACTGAAAAAATGGCTTCTTGCTGTTCCGGATACACATATTCCCAACTGGAAGGCAGGAGATCTTTATAGGGATGAAAAGCTGAATGTCCTTGATTTTTGCCTTCTGAAAGATCAGCTCATATCAGGTGAACCGCCTGAGTGGATCTCTTCACAGGTACTCAATGACCCGGGAGAACTTATAACACCTGTTGTATCCCAATTCGGTAAGCTGACCCCCACTGTAGGTGACTGCAAAATGCTTTCCATATTTGT
>CACZQG010000156.1 GCA_902783235.1 uncultured Ruminococcus sp. | reverse complement strand
TTCCGTCTCAAATCTTCCCACATCCGGTATATCAAACACCAAAAGCATATGGATAAGTCTGCCATCCCCTTCCGGAGGGCGTACCTTCTTATCCTTTTCCGCCTTTTCCTCCTCATCCGGATTGATCCACATTTCACCGAACGCCTTGAAGGTACCGTCGTCTATAGGTATTATAAAATGAAGAAGGGGTGTAAAATTACTGGGAGAGGATAACAGGGAATGTATAACTGTTTCTACACTTTCTCCCTTCATCTGCATAACGCTTTCACTATCTGTCTGTTTTTCAAGTATCTTTACAAGGGTATTGAGAACATTTGAGCTTGTTTTGCTTTTGTTTTCTCCGCCCAAAGTGGACAGGCAGCTATAAAGATTACGCAGAAATTTTGTACGCTGTTCCTCCTTGGGGATGAATTTCATTACCTCTCTTGCCGCTTCACTGAGAAAATTCTGATTTGTATTATATCTTGAAAGATTGTATTTTATCATAGAGCAAAGACTCTGGAGCTTACCATTAAACATTATGCTCTGGCTTACATCCTGAGTAACTGCTGCTGCATCATTTTTAAGCTGGGTGAAATTTTCCTCTGCATCCTCAGCCGCAAATCTCTGCGCCAGTACACGCAGCTTGCCCGACAGCTCCTTATTTGGCGCCAGCGTCTCGGAAAGATAGGTCATAGTCCCTGACAATGCCTTTAGTATCTGGGGTTTGCAGTTTTCGGTGTTGATAGCCTTCAATAGGTTTGCAACGGCTGTTTTCACCTCGGGAGTAGGATTTTCCTTGACCATAGCACGAAGACTGTCAAAAAGTGATCCTTTAAATGCAGTAGAATCTGTTTCCTGTCTCAGCAGCTCCTGGGTAAGATCCTGGGGCTTAACTGCCAGCTGTTCAAAAAGCTGCTCAAATTCCTCTGTCACTGTCTGATTCTGCATGGAGATAACTCCAACTATCTCCTGCAGCATCATTATATTTTTTATAAAATTAACGGTAACAGTAGGATCCTTGAGCATATCAAGGAGAACCTCCGGAGCTACCTGCTGACTGTCAACATTAGCATTTTGCTGTTGATCCAGTTCTGCATCGGGGGCAGCTTTTGCCACCTTTGACATATCCGAAACGTCATAGGGTGACATCTCAGAGCTCATATGCTCACGCATGGGCTGTATAATATTTTTATTATTTATCGGTGCAGCCGCTCTCAGCATATCAGCCATATCAAAGCTCCCTCCTTTCTCGCCGTTAGCATTTTTGCACAAAACACATTCCGGTCACTATCTCTATGTGTTCTCTGCAAAAAATCTTTTTTACATTACTTGACGGCAGGAGTATCATCCCTGACACTCCGCCGCAAGCAAACAAAGTTTTACTTGTGTTATAAGCTATTTTTTATCATCCCTATAATTCAGGGATTATTATTTTCTCAGACTGTTTGCCACCTGCTCCACCTCATCGGCAGTAGTTACTACTCTGGCGGAGAACTGATAAGCCTTCTGAGTCAGAATAACATCGGAAAACTCCTTTGCTATATCCACGTTTGACCGCTCTACCGTTTCCTCATAAATACTGTATATATCCTGAGCTGCGATCTCCGGTTCCCCTGATATGTCAGTGGGTACAAAGCTCTCGTTATTTGTTCTGAGAAGACCATAGGGGTTTGAAAAGCTGAATACACCCAGCCTTCTGTCCAGACCGTTATTGTCAATAACGTTAGTTCCTCTTTCATACGGAACCACTATACGCTCATAATTCCTGTCCAGGACATAAGCACCGTCATTGGTAACAAGATATGCTTCCTCGTTCTGACCTTCGATACTCACATCAAAGGAGCCGTTACGGGTATATTCGATATACCCCTTTCTGTCTACGGCAAAAAAGCCTTCACCGGCTATTGCATAGTCCAGCTGATATCCGGTATTATAAAGATTACCCTGAGTCATATCAAGATCCTGATTGGAAAGCTTGACACCGTGACCTGCATGGACCTTTATGTCATCGTCCACCTCTCTGTTGATATTTACATCCATATTGGAGTAAAGCAGATCACGAAATTCGGGTATAGTTGCCTTGTAACCGAAGGTATTCACATTTACAAGGTTGTGAGATGTAATATCAAGGGCGTGCTGATGGGCTCTCAGACCCGATGCCCCGGTATAAAAAGCATTATTCATGTTGTTTTCTCCCTGTTACATTGTATGTTATCTGCATTCGTCCGCCTTTTTTATCTTTGCAATCAAATGAGACACTTCTTATCAATTCCAGCTTTTTTCTTTCAATAATAAAGCTATTTCCTCAGTATTCGGCAAATCATCTGTTCCCAATTCCTGGGTCAGATCAAATATTTTTGTTCCCATAAGTGCTTTGGGAGTGATCTTCTTGAAATCTGTTTCAAAAAATTTTTCCACAAAAAAATACCTGTGTTCGATTTTTTGTAGATCCCAGCCACGCATTTTGCCATTTTCTATAGCTCGCTGTATCTTTTTTTTACGTTCGTCTGTAAGTTCTCCATATTCCGATTTATAATTCATTTCACCGTCATTTTCAACAGCGGTGATCATTGCTACGATCTTTCCTATTGCACGAACACTCTTATTCTTATACAGACCGAGATAATCATGAGGTCTGAATCCATGTTCTGCTTTATCATAATATATGTTTTCTTTTATATTAAAATCCATTGAGGCACTTGCAAGCTTTACTCTGAGATACTTCCATTTATCAGATACGGGTATAAGTCCGTCATTATAGCAATACTCCAGATAATCATCCAAAATATCCTGCATCTCATAATCTCTGTCGTCAATAACATCCTGTACTGCATTTGCAAGCATTTCAAAAGTAGTATTGATATGAATTATATTATGATTATTTTTCTGCGAGTCATTGTACTCCTTAAGCCTACTTTCGAGTTTACTCTTTTTGTCTTCTGCCATCAGTTCGGAGGAAATGGTTATAAGCGCCTTATTTTTTTCATCACCAAATATACTCAGGTGCTTCATAAGCTGATCCGAATAAAACCAATCAGTTATTTTTGTTTCAACGACGATCTTAAAGCTTTCCTGTTCAATAACAGCATCGGCTACACTTTTTTCACCCTTCACCTGTAAATCGAATTTGATCTCGGGTTCAAATGAACTAAGAAATAATTCTGATTTCATAAACCTGAAAAACTTATCAGGAGAATAAGAATACAATCTGTTAAGCAGTAACATGGTATTAGCTGTAGCAACATTTTCTTTCCCATGATACCTTTGGAAATAATGTATTTTCATTTTTTACGCTTCTTTTCACCATCAAGTTATACTTGAAAGTGTTGCCGCCTTTGAATTGATATTATCCATAATACCCAGTGCAGTAGCACAAGCCTGTAGATTTCTCTGTGACTCTATAAGTCTTGTATATTCAAGATTCATGTCAACGTTGGAACGCTCCAGGGCATTCTGATATACTGCCGGATCCTGCACCACCTCTGCGTTGTTGGTGATGTACATTCCGTTATCAAATCTGTAGGTATCCGCATCAGCCGTAGGCTGGGTGATAAGAAGCTTATCCACATATCTTCCTTCATTATCGAATACATAGCCCTCGTCATTCACCCTGAAATCCGAGCCGCCAACATAAAGGTCACCGCTCTCTCCCAGTACTCTGCCAATACCATCCAGTACCAGATACCCCTCCTCATCTATATTGAAATTACCGTTTCTTGTGAGGAACTGTCTGTTTTCGCCCTGAATATTGAAAAATCCGTCGCCCACTATTGCCATATCATATGGCCAGTTGGTCTCCTTTACGGTAGACGGATCAAAATTTGTCTCCACTACATCCACCAGTGAGCAAGGGTCGCCCACTCCAAGGGTAGTGTACCTTCCGCCCTCATATCGTGTCAGCAGCGTGTGCTGAAACGTGGACTGTACCACTCGTCTTGTCCTGTAGCCCACTGTCTGGGAATTTGTAATGTTGCTGCCTATCTCATTGATATTTCGCTGCTGTACCAGTACTCCCGACGCAGCGGTATAAAAGCCTGCTAACATATTCTGTTTCCTTTCTCAGTTGAAAATGTATCCGCCCATTTTTGAACGTATTTTTTCTATTGCTCTTGTATTTATCTGTGAGACCCTCTGAACGCTTACGTCCAGCACCTTTGATATATCTGTCAGGTTCAGGTTCTCATAATAGTATAAGGTTATAACCAGCCTTTCTCTTTCGGAAAGTGTCTCGATAGCATCTGTAAGTACCCGATGCATCTCATCCTTGAGCATCTTTTTCTCAGGTGTTATATCATCCATTGTGCTGCTTTCCAGAACGCCTCCCATCTGAGAAACGTTTTGGATCAGCTCCTCAAAGGAGTATACAGCTGCATTCGATATTTCGCTGTTATATTTTTCCAGCTTCTGCACTGTGATACCCAGCTTACCTGCGATCTCCTCCAGGGAAGGCTCACGTTTCAGCTCCGCACACAGCTCGTTGTATGTATCATTTATTTTTTTTGAATTAAGTCTTACACGCCTTGGTATCCAGTCCTGCTTGCGTATGAGATCGATAATGCTTCCCTTAACACGCATAAAGGCGTAGGACTCAAATTTGACCTCCCTTTCCGGGTCGTATTTTTCAATACAGTCGATAAGGGTTATCATACCCTGATTGATCATGTCCTCCACCTGAGCCTGAGAGCTTGCCGAGCCTCGCAGCTGCAATGCTGCCACCTTTGCGATATATCCGAAATTCATGACCAGCCTGTTTCTCAGTGAAACATTTCCTGTCTTACGATATTCCGCATGGAGGCGTAAAAACTCTTCTTCTGACAATTTTGCTGTTTCGTCATTCTGATTCATTTTTATCCCTCCTTAAAAATGTCCGACCGAATGTCCCTTACGGTCAGTCTTACTGCCATATCCTCAGTCTATCTCGCCTTAGTCTATCTCAATAGTACCCAGTGCCTGAATCTGTATATGAGAATCTATCTCATTAAAGGAAAGCACATTTACTCCGGGGCAGAACTGATCGATAAGCTTTTTATAATATATACGCACGATAGGAGATGTAAGTATAACAGGTGATGCCACCAGATCCTTTATCTTCTCTATCTGAGCAGTAGTTGCAAATATGATCTTCTGTATACTGTCCTGATCCAGTGCAAGATACGAGCCGCTGTCCATTTTCTTGACTGCTCCCATAATAAGGTTTTCCACCTTTGCATCCAGACTGATGACCTTGAGCTGGTCAGCATCTGCAAATTTGTGGGAAATAGTACGTTTCAGTGACTGTCTTACATACTCTGTAAGCATATCCGTATCCTTTATCTTGGGACCGTAATCTCCGAGAGTTTCCAGTATAGTCTCCAGATCTCTTACAGGTACCTGCTCCTGGAGCAGTCTGCACAGTACCTTCTGAAGATCTCCAACGGAAACACAGGCAGGAATAGTATCTGCCACAATAGCCTCGTTGGTCTTTCTGAGATTTTCCAGCATATTATTTATTTCTGCACGATTAAGCAGCTCGTATGCATGAGCCTTTATTATTTCCGACAAATGTGTGATAATAACAGACACGGGATCTATAAGGGTATAACCCAGCAGCTCTGCCTTTACCTTCTTGTCGTCGCTTATCCACTTTGCCTTTATGCCGAAGGCAGGCTCAATTGTATCTATACCGTCTACTGTATCCTCCTCCTCGGAAGGAGCAAGACCCAGATAATGATCTACAAGTATATCTCCTCTTGCCACCTCTTCGCCCTTTATGCATATAGAATACTGGTTGGGATTGATAAGACCGCTGTCCTTTAGCTGTACCGGCGGTATTACTATTCCCATTTCCAAAGCATACTGCTTTCGGAACATTACCACACGGTCAAGGAAGTTACCGCCGCTGCCTTCATCAACAAGGGGTATAAGACTGTAGCCGAATTCTATCTTTATCTGCTCAACATTGAGAAGCTCGTAGAGGTTGTCGATATTTCTGTAGTATTCCGCCTCGCTGGTTATCTGCTCGGATGGCATTTCCTCTTCCGTACCACCCATTTCCGGCTGTGGAATATACTGCTTTTCACGGCGCAGCAGTAAAAATCCGCCGCCGATAAGTATTGCTGACATAAGTATGATCTGAACAGGCGGAAAGCCTATGAACATCAGAAACAGCAGAGCTATACCGCCCAGTATAAGAGTAATAGGCTGTCTTGTGAACTGACCGATAAAGTCGGTATTCATGTCCGCTTCCGAGGATGAACGTGTTACCAGCATACCTGTAGAGACCGATACCAAAAGAGCAGGTATCTGTGACATAAGACCGTCACCGCAGGTAGCAGTACTGTAGGTCTGCACTATTTCCGAGAATGTACCGCCGCCGCTGACAAAGCCGACAACGATACCGCCGATAAGGTTTATAAAGGTTACTACGATAGACATTATGGAGTCGCCCTTTACAAACTTGGAAGCACCGTCCATTGCTCCGAAAAAGCTGGCTTCACGCTGGATATCCGCACGGCGTATCCTTGCTGTATTTTCGTCTATGATACCCGAACTGAGATCCGCATCAATTGCCATCTGCTTACCGGGCATAGCATCCAGAGTAAATCTTGCCGATACCTCAGCAACACGCTCTGAACCCTTGGTAATTACCAGAAACTGTACCAAAACGATTATCAGGAATATTACAAGACCTACTACCACATCTCCTCTTATAACGAACTGACCGAAGGTCTTTACCACTTCCCCCGCATATCCGCCGTTTGTAAGTATGGAACGGGTAGAGGATATATTCAGACCCAGTCGCAGCAGTGTAGTTATAAGCAGCAATGTAGGGAATACCGAGAAATCCAATGCACGCTTAACATACATAGTCATAAGGAGTATGACTAAGGAAATACCCAGCTGCATAATGAACATAAAGTCCAGTACAGGCGTAGGCAGCGGTATGATTATAAGAAATACTATAAGGATGACAAAAGCCGAGACGCTGTTGCCAAGCATATTTAATATCTTCTTCAACTTAATACCATTCCTTTTCCTTCATTCTGTATACATAAGCCAGTACCTCGGCTACAGGATTGTAAAATTCCATAGGGATCTCCGTATCAAGATCCACCTCTGCATATAATGCACGAGCCAGGGGCTTGTTTTCAATAACAGGGACATCATTGTCGATAGCTACCTCAATTATTCTGAGAGCCAGACTGTCCTCGCCCTTTGCAATGACCATGGGAGCCTTGTTTTTACTGGAAACGTATTTCAGTGCCACCGCATAGTGGGTAGGGTTACGGATAACCACATCCGCCTCGGGTACAGACTGCATCATACGCTGACGTGACATCTGCTGCTGCTTCTGTTTGATCTGACCCTTGATCTTCGGGTCACCTTCCGTCATTTTATATTCTTCCTTGATCTCCTGCTTGGTCATACGCAGCTTTTTTTCATAGTCCCATCGCTGATACATATAGTCAAATCCGGCAACAAATACGAAGGCTATCATTATTTTAAGTGATACATTCCATATCATACTGCCTATTGCCGGAACGGATTCCTCCACCGACATATCTATCATTTTGGGTAGCATAGTAATATCATCCTGTAAAGACAGGTATATAATAACGAATAATATCGTGATCTTTATAATGGATTTTAAAAGCTCTATAAATCCCTTTATAGATACCATATTTTTCAGGCCGCTCAATGGGTTGAGCCTGCTGAATTTGGGCTTTAAGGACTTAAAAGTCACCAGACCCTTTGTTTGTGCCACACCCGCCAGTATTCCGATAAATCCGGCAATAAACAGCATTGGCAATGCTCCTATAGCAAAGGCTATAAGTGCACGGATAAACATTTGGGGAAGATCGCTCTCTCTGAACATATTCTGTGTACCCACAAGTCCTATGAACCACTTTATAAGGTCCTTCAGAGTGGATTCAATTATATTATAGAGAAAACGAAAGGCTGTAAAGCATACTATCAGCGAAGCGGCAATGACCACTTCCTTGCTTTGAAATATGTTACCTTCTTTTCGTTGATCCTGCCGTTTTTTCGGGGTGGCTTTCTCGGTTTTCTCTTCTGACGAATCCGGCAAGCCATATCCCCCCTTTCAATAAGGGGCGTTGCCCCGTCATTCAGCCAACGACCCGGAGCGTTGCCCTTAGTCCTTCAGCGGTATATCGAATACCCTGCAAAAAGACTAAGATGACCGCCGCCATTGATGCGGGGGACATAAGTCGTGAGTTATAAAAAAGCATTATCCATGCCATATAATTATTTTACGCTGCCGGTCAGCCTTTGTGAACATTCTGCTGTCTCAGCCGATGCCGATAAGCTAACTGTTCAGGGCGTAAAGTGCTTCCTTTACGTTATCAAACAGCATGATAGTGTAATTGTCAACAAACGCCGCTATAGCTCCGGACAATACATATAGAAGTATCAGCGCAAGCATTATCTTCAGCTGGTACTGGATAACAAAAACGTGTATCTGCGGTATAAGCTTCATAAGGATACCCATTGAGATCTCCATTACAAATTCCGCAGCAATAAAGGGTATTGCAAGCTTCATAGCAAGAGAGAATACATCTCCAAAAAGCTCCACTGCAAAGTATGCCGCCTTGTCAAGAGCAAAATGCGCCGCACTGACGGGAACAATATCAAATGATGATATTGCCGCACTCATAAGAGTAAGGTGCGAATTGGTGGCAAAAAAGTATAGTATAAACAGCACATTCAGCAGATTTGATGAGAACGCCGACTGTATATTGGTTGCAGGGTCAAATACCTTTGCCATTGCAAGACCAAAGTTAGTGTCCATGAAATCGCCTGCTGTCATAAGCATATAGAAGAATACGTTGAATACATAGCCTAACAGAAATCCCACGGCTGCTTCCTTCATAAAGTCCAGAAGAAAACCGACTGTTTCAGGCTGATAATCTGTGGGAACCTGTATAGAGGGAGTTATAAGCACCGAGATACACAGCGTAAGGCCTAATCTCACTCTTGCAGGTATGTTATTACGGGAAATTATGGGATTCAAAAGAAGTATCCCGGCTATCCTTGCAAATACCAGCAGATATATATCCAGATTGTCAATTATAAATCTTAATTCTTCCAAACCGTTCGCCTCAGATGGTCTTTATCAGATCAAATATCTGCCCGAAAAATTCGGAGAAAACCTTTATCATCCACGAGCCGAGAACCAGCAGCATTACCGACAATACAATCACCTTCGGTACAAAGGTAAGTGTTTGTTCATGTATCTGCGTTGCCGCCTGGAATATAGCTATCACAAGACCTATAACTATACTTACAATAAGAAGTGGTCCTGCTATTTTGAAAGCTACATACAGGGCGTTCTGAAATATGCTCAGCACCTGTCCTGTATCCAATTAAAACACCTGCCTTTTCTACGTTCGGAAGCTGGTAATAAGGGACTCAAAGAGAAGATCCCAGCCGTCCACCACAACAAACAGCATAAGCTTGAATGGCATTGAAATGGTTGTTGGCGGCAGCATTACCATACCCATCGCCATGAGAGTACTGGATACCACCAGATCTATTACCAGAAACGGTATATAAAGTAAAAATCCTATAAAGAAAGCTCGTTTCAGCTCACTGGTTATATACGCAGGAACTATTATAAAGATACTCAGATCCATGAGCTTTTCCTGTGAATTGTATTCCTTAGCATCTATAATATCCCTGCTGTCCGCAAGGCTTACAAACAGATCCAGATCTGATTCATACACCTGCTTTAGCATGAATTTTTTCAATGGCTTGGAGCCTTCGGATATTGCCTCCTCCAGCTTTATCTGCCCTGTACTGTATGGATCGTATGCCACAGTCTTGATCTCACTGAGCACGGGAAACATTATGAATATAGACAGAAACAGCGCTATGCCTACTACCACCTGATTAGGGGGCGATGTCTGAGTACCCATTGCATTTCTCAAAAAAGATATTGCAATGATTATTCTCAGAAAACTCGTCATCATCAGTAGGAATGACGGTATAAGCGCAAGAAAAGCAAGTAAAAAAAGTATATCAAGAGTACTGGAATTTGTATCCGCCTCACCTGAATCAAGATCCAGGGTGATAGATGACCGGGCTTGTGCAGTCTCACATGAGCCGATTATAAATACACAGGCTATAACAGCTGCCAGACATACAAGGAAGCATATGATATACTTTTTCAGCTTTTTTTTATCATTATATTTAGCTGTCCGAGCCCTCATCATGATCTTCACTGTTCTCCTTACTGCCTTTTGCCTTTTTTCCAAATCTCTGATCTATCACTTTTTTAAGTGCCTGGGAAAACTCCATAGTCCCATTCTGCCCTGCTGCATCATCCATCTCTATTTCATTGGGATCAAGCTCAGCCAACAGTGACATACCGTTTTGTGTTGCACCTATCATCAACAGCTTACCGGCTGTCATTACAAGCATTATACAGCCATGCTGCCCTACAGCAACGCTGTCGATGATCTTTATATTCTTTCCGCCCACTCCTCTGACCGACATACGCTTTCCTATTTTTTTAGTAGCGAAATATGCCAGATACAGGATAAGTATAAATCCTACAAGAGCCAGCAGAACACTGCCCACACTGCCTATCAGAGTATTTCCTTTCACAAATATCCTCCGGATATATCAGACTTTACCGCACAGAAGGAACCGACAGGCTTTTCGCCTTTTGTTCCGGGATATGCTGCGGTATTGCCGTAATTATTTTTTGTCTGCAAAATTTGCATTTCCGATTATCTCGGTTATTCTCACACCGAAGTTATCATCAATGACAACAACGTCTCCTCTTGCGATAAGCTGACCGTTTACCACAACATCCACAGGAGCACCTGCCTGTTTTTCCAGGTCAATAATGGTACCCTGGGCAAATTCCATTATCTCACGCATCTTCTTGCGTGTCTTGCCTATTTCAATGGTAACGTTAAGAGGAACATCCATCAGAAGATCGATATTTCCGTTGAGAAGCGGTATACCGCTGCCGTTGGGAACACCTGCAAATGATGGGAAGCTGGCATTTTGTACATTGATACCGCCGCCGTTTTTCATTACACCTCTTGAACGGTTATATTTCCGTGATGAACCTGAAGCAGTACCCATGTCTATGCCTCTGGGAATATTCAGTCCGCCCGGCTCCTCATCAGTCATATCCTCTTCTTCATCATCCTCATATTCATCTTCGTCGTCATCCTCATCCTCGTCCACTACTACGGATTTTACAGTGTTATCAAATGTATCGTGGTTTATTACTATAACAAATTCACCATCCAGACAATCCTTTACACTGAATCCGTTTACAAGACACACACACTCATCGCCGGGATCCGAGCCGATAAAATCAGCTACCTCCTCACACTGCTCTGAGATCTCATCTGCCTGCCCTGCTGCTATAGTAACGTCCGAGCCGAGAAAATTTGTAAGAGCCTCCGCATATGCCTGAGCCATCTGACCTACAAGCTCCTTGAAGGTACCGATAGCTATCTCATCAAGCTCACCGCTTTCCTCAGCACCGTCACTATCCACGCTCATAAGTATATTTATTATCTCCTTGATATACACGCTCTGCACCACAACAGCTGCTTTGCCCTGTACAGCACCGGAAATATCAAGCTCAACTGCCAGTCCGGGATCCTCACCAAATGATTCAAGTCCTGCGATCTTCTCCTGATCAAGTTTTACAGTATCAAAGCTTACCTCATGGTTAAGCAGTTTGGAAAGTATCTCAGCCGATGAATTCAGACCGATCTCAGTCACCTCATTAAAGGCATCCGTCAGTTTATTTTCATAGCTTGTGTTGTTATCCATTGTTTACTCCCTTTCGATCAGAAATTATTATAGAACTCATTGATTTCAGAGTCCGAAACTGTACCGCAGATCTTGACGGATTTTTTTATTCGTCTGTCACCGACACGGCAGGCAAACTTTGGTTCACCCTCAACAGTCAGTATTATATTATCATCAATACGCCTCTTCAAAGGTATAACATCCGACACCTTCAAATCAACTATATCCTGCATATCAATGAACAGATTATCAAGTACAGCTGTAAGCTCAACAGTTGAACCTTTAAGCGAGCCCTCCAGATGCTCACGCCGCAAAGCGTCCTTTTCAGCCTCCGTTTTCGTCTGATTTGCCTTGGCGTTTTTCTTTGAAGCCTCATGAAGTATAGCTTCCAGGTTTACTGCCGGCAGACAAAAGCTGAATACCTCAGTCATATCTCTCACCTTCAGATTAAATGACATAACTACCACCGAATCATCCAGTGATATGAACTGTGCCAGTCGTGGATTGGTCTCATAGCCTGTCATTACGCATTTGAGATCATCAAGATTTTTCCATGCCTCTGTAAGGTAATCGGTTATCTTGCTGTAAAAATTCTCCAGTATTGCGATCTCGATATCCGTAAAGCCTCTTTGAAGATTGCTGTTAAGACCCATACCTCCCAAAAGTATATCTATCATAAAGAAGTCAAATTCCTCCGGGAAATACGCCATCATAGTACATTTATTATCTCCGGTCTTTTCATCATCTATGTCTATAAAGCTGATGAGAGTTTTATCCGGAAGAGTCTGCAAATATTCAGAATACCTGCATTCAATAAGCTTTAGCTGAGATACCTCGCAGAATACTCTCAAAAGTCCTGATAAATTTGAAGCAAATACCCTGACTATATGCTCATTTACCGTATTAAGTCCTCTGAGATGCTCCTTTGTAAACGTCTTTGGCTTACGGAAGTCATACTCCTTTATAACAGGCACATGAGCCTCTACAGTATTCTGACTGAAATCATATTTTTCAACTTTTTTTTCACCCGAAGCCTTTTTTTTCTTATTTTTAGCCTTGGGATCCTTTGCCTTTGAGCTGCCTTTTTTTTGTTTCATCTTACATATTCACCTGTATGCATCAGTTTATAGGGTCATTAATCAGACGCAATGTCCTTGATATCACCTGCACCCTGTGAGAAGGATTTACCCAGTATCTTCAAAAGCTCACCGCTTCTTACAAGATTACTGTTCTTACCTATTATAACTACCTCAACACGGCGGTTTTTGGTACGGTTTTCCTCAGTATCATTGGGTGCGATAGGATAATCCTCTCCAAGACCTATAGGATACAGCTTGGTAGAATCTATATCATAATTCTTTTCCAGGAAGTTTGATATAGTACCTGCTCTCTCCGAGGACAGCAAACGTGAGTCCTTTTTGGAGTTTGGTGCAATAGCCGTATGACCCTTAATTATTATCATAGCGATCTGGTCATCCACCTCTTTGAGTGTTTCTCCCAGGAAGCCGACTATCTTCTCGCTTCCGCTTTTAAGGGATGACTCATCGGGATTGAAGAGCACATCGTTTTTGAACTGTATATATATATTCTTATTGCTGTCACCCACATTATTCAAGGGTGTACTGCTTTCATCCTGCTGCTCCTTTTCATCCTGTTCATCACCCTGAGCAACAGCAATGCTGTCCTGCATATTATTCTCCTCAACGTATTCGGAGATCATCATAAACAGCTTATCCATTTCGGCAGAGGAGCCTTCCACGTTTTCGGGACCCACATTCAGACCCGACTCCATATTTTCCAGCGGATCCTCCCCGGCTGAGATCATATCATTTACAATAACTATCTGATCCACCTGATCGTGACCGAATCTGTTATTGAACGCCTTTACCAGCTGCGCCCATTTGTCCTCCGCAACAGATGCCATACTGTAAAGCATAACGAAGAATGTCAGCAGAAGTGTAACCAGGTCACCATAGGTATCCATCCAGTTACCGCCGCTTTCCTCCGAGCGTTGTTTTTTAGCCAATTTTCTTCACTCCCCCTAAAGCCCTGTGCAAAAAGCGAGCATAGCTGCTCCTTTTCCCGGTGACATCGCCTTTATCCCTGCGCAGCACTGCACAAGGACTGCCTTGCAGCTTTGCACGTCATATACCTGCATATTACTTTTCTCCGCCGCCGGCAGCCTCTGCCAGCTTTGCAGCCTTGGAAGCCGGGAGAAGTCTTGCAAGCTTTTCCTGGATAAAGTTAGGGTTATCGCCGTCCTGTATTGACTGAACGCCTTCAACTACTATCATCTTACAAAGATACTCATCAGCATGACGCTCCTTGAGCTTTCTTGCAATAGGCTTGAAAATGAAGTTGGACAAAAAGCTTCCGTAGAATGTGGTGATAAGGGCTACCGCCATTGAGGAAGCCAGCTTTGCCGAGTCTGACAGGTTCGCCAGCAGGTTGATAAGACCGATAAGAGTACCGATCATACCGAAGGCAGGAGCCAGATCAGAACCCATAAGATAGAAGGAAGCATCGTTATTATGACGCTCATCCATATAATCAAGCTCATTATTGAGAAGTGTACGCACTTTATCCGGTTCTACCGAGTCAACTACCAGCAGAAGGGAATTTTTCAGAAATGGATCTTCCACCGCATTGAGCTTGTCCTCAAGGGCGAGAAGTCCGTTGATTCTTGCTTCCTTGGCAAAGAATACGATCTGCTCGATGTATTTTTCAGGGTTATATTTTTTGGGGAAGAGCATCATTGCAAAATGCTTCGGTATCTTGCCGAATGCCTTGCCCGGAAATGATATCAGCAGCGCAGAGATAGTACCGCCCACAACTATCATGATAGAAGGTATATCAATAAACTGCGACATCTGTGCCGGTATAATGGTAAATCCGTCGCCCAGCATGATCGACAGGATGATAAATCCCAAACCTAAAACATATCCTATAATGGTTACCAGATCCATAAAAAACGTCCCTTTCTAATTATAATTATTGACTCACTTGCCCTGACGAAGTTCCTTTTCGTACCTGCGTATCTGATAAAGTACCTCGCTCATGGGTTCCTTTACAAGATACGTATTGCCGTTAGTGAGCTTTATGGTCGTATCGGGATTTTCTGCTACTGTCTCTATCATCCTGTGATTCAGTGCAAATTCCTGATCGTTGAGTTTTGTAAGTGTTATCATATTAAACGCCTCGCATCTCTTTACATTCATACTGCGGAACAGTACTCCCATTCCGCAGTAAATGTATCAGATTTTATAATTCAAGATCACAAATTATCTCTTCAGGTTGATAAGCTCCTCCAGCATAGTATCAGAAACTGTAATAAGTCTTGAACAAGCCTGGAAGCCTCTCTGAGTTGTTATCATATCTGTCATTTCCTGTGAAAGGTCTGTGTTTGAGGTTTCCAGAGTACCGCCCAGGATAGCACCTGTGCCGTCTGTACCTGCGATACACAGCTGAGGCTCACCGGAGTTGAGTGACTGCTGGAAGTATGTATTACCTGCCTGGAAAAGACCTGCGGGGTTAGCAAATGTAGCCAGGTCTATACGTCCGATCTCCAGAAGTCCGAAGGTGGGGTGTGTTGCTGTGATAACGCCCTTATCGTTTATAGAGATACCTGTAAGGTCAGCAACTGTCTGCTCGCCGCCCTCTGTACCGCCTGAAAGGAGGAAGTTGCCCTGTGAAAGACCCAGATTTGAAGAGGGTGCACTGGGAGTCATTCTTACAGTTGCATCTCCGCTTGTCAGGTTGTTATTTACCAGACTCTTTCTGCTGGGATATGTGATAACAATTGAATCCTGTGTATCTGCTGTAGGATCAGTTCCGTTTCTTACAAGAAGCAGCTTACCGGCAGAATCAAGCTGTGAGCCGGTTACTGTTCCGGTATATTCACCGATCGTTATAGTCAGTGATTCATTCTGGGGTTCTTCTTCATTTGCATTAAATGAAATACTCATGCTTGTATCTTCACCGGTTCCGCTGAAGTGATCTCCTACAGACTGAACACGGAAGTAGTTGCCCAGGTTATTTTCATCAGTAACATACTCCACTGTACCGGAATTAACACCGAAATCAGCATTTACTATCTCTCGTCCTGTAAGACCGTTCTCACCGAACTTGGAGGAATCATCACAGTTGATAGTGAACTGACCGCCTGCGTGCTCAACGCCGTTGTTTGCGGATGTGATAGCCTTGTTGATCTCCTCGTTAAGCTCATCCATGCTTGCAAATCTTTCATTTGCATTAAGTGTAACAACGATAGATGAGCTTGTTACCTGCGCCTCAGCCTTCTGACCGATAGGCAGCTTGTTGCTGGATGCAAATACTATGTTCACGTTACCTGCTTCATTTTCGTTTGAAGCTGTGATGGAGTATCCGATATCGTTTATTGTATCCTGTGAGGAAGCAGCCTGTGCATTCTCATAGGGAAGGTTAACTCTGATCTTCTGTGAGCCGGGGTTCTTACCTGTAGGATTACCTGTAGTACCCAGTACGAAGTTACCGTTTACGTCAACCACGTTGCCCTCAGAGTCGATATCCAGCATACCTGCCTTTGTGTAGAAGATATTGCCGTCAGCGTCCATTACCTGCAAATATCCCTCACCTGCGATAGCAACGTCGAGAGTATAGCCTGTTGTGGACATTACCGACTGGGAGTGGTTAACGTCAACGCTTCCCAGCTTTGAGCCGTAACCTATCTGTGTGGGGTTAACACCACCGCTTGTAGGTGTAGCTTCGGAAGCAGACTTGGATGTCTGATAATAAACATCTCTGAATGTAGCTCTTGAGTGCTTGTAGCCATATGTACTAACGTTTGAGATATTGTTACCTACAACGTCCATTTTTCCCTGATGTGAAATCATGCCTGCAACGCCTGAATATAATGATCTTACCATAACATAGTCCTCCTAAAATTAACTTTGTCTTTCAGGACTGTGGATCTATGGCGTACCGTCTGTCGTTCGGGTACGCCGCAGCTTCCTTTAAAAGGTCCGGCCTTAAATTACCACAGTTCCGTCAATATTTGTAAATACGTTTCCTGTCATCTCATCACGATTGACAGTTGTTATAACAGTGTTGTTTTTAACACTTACGATAAAAGCTGCATCATCAAGAAGTATCAGGGTATCATCCAGCCCTTTTTCCTCTGCCAGCTTTATACCATCATTGAGTCTTTCCAGATCATCGTGAGATAACTCGATGTTTCTTTCCACAACTCGGTTAATTGCGTGCTTTGAAAAGTTCACCCCTAAAGTATCATCTATCTGTTCCTGCAGAATATCCTTAAAGCTTCGTACAGAAGTCGAATCAGCGACCTCCTGTGGAGTTTTATGAGGAATGCCTGTAGTTATCGGGGTGGATATCCTTTTAATATCGATAGCATTCATACCACGGGACTCCTTTCTTTAAAATATCTGCCGCAAAAATTACCTGCCGCCTTGAGTCTCCGATCCATTATAAGCCGAGTGCCTCCGCTTCCTGCATCTTAGCCTCAGCGATCGCTCTGCTAACTGCATCGTAAAGATCCGCTTCACTAATACCTGTATCAGCCTTATCCTCAGTGTCTGTTTCCGCCTTTACAGTATCGGCTTTCTGGGTATCAGCAGCACTCACTGCCTCTGCTGCGGTTTTCTCATCAGCTGTTGAGGTCTTTTCTACGGGACTGCCGTTTACTGCCTTTACCTTAGTGTAGTCATAAGGTGTACCGTCAATATATATCTTATACTCGTTGTTCTCAATGCCTATCTTTTCTACTCTTCCTGTAACCTGTCTTGTCTCACCGCCTATTTCATGGGAGTCAAGTGTTACTTCCTTACCCAGCATATCCATAACATAATTCTGCTTGGAATAGTTACACAGATCCATCATTTCCTGCATGGTAGCGAACTGTGCCATCTGTGCCAGATACTGAGTATCATCCACAGGATTCATAAAGTCCTGATTGGTAAGCTGCTTTACCATCATGTTGAAAAAGTCCTGGACCGAAAGATCTTTGTCGCTGTTATCAAACTTAGCATTATAGCTCTTGGAAGCAGATGCTGTACCATTGATAAGATCAAGATAATTTCTGTCCGAACTTGTTGCTGTTACTGCCATATCAGCACCTTCCTTTCTTTAAGTTTTGTGGTTTTCCGTCAGATAGTGATATTGAGTGCGGAATCATCCACTGCCTCTCTGCCAACCATAATATCCGTGTCATAATCTGTGCTGCCCACTCTGATATCATCGGTATTAAGCTTCTTTCTCACCTGTCTGTAACGGTTTGCCTGTTCACCCTCGTCCCTGCGCCTTTCGTCAAACTGACTGAAAGCTGCATCTGACTGACGGTCTGAGGGCATAACTGTTTCGGATACCTTTACGCTGTTATTTTCGATCTCAACGTTATGATCGCTGAGCTGACTTTGCAGACTTGCCAGATCCCTGTTAAGAAGATCAGCTGTTCTCTGACTTGAAGCCACCATTGAAAGCACCGTTCTGCCTGCATCATCCGATACCAGCTTTACAAGTATCTCACCCAGTCCCTCAGGTCTGAGCTTAACGGTAAATTCGCTCCTGCCTCTCAGAAGGTTCTGAGCCACGCTCTTAGCCACCTGTTCATCGGGAGTACCATATTCCGCTTTGTTCATTTCCAGCTCTGCCAGTGCCCTGTCAAAGCTTATATCCATACGTCTTGCAACAGTATGCATATCTTCGGGAGTAAGCCTGTCGGTCATTCTGATACCAAGGTCATCATCGTCGTCTCTCAGACTGTTTATAAAAGGATTTACCCTTTCACGAACACCCTTCATAAGCCTTGCGAAGTCCATAGTATCCTTGCCGAACATACCTTCGCTGTTCTCAGCCTGCTGCTGACTGCCTGCTGCATTCTCATTGGTATCTGTTGCCGGAGTATAGCTTATTATCTCCATTTCACCGTTTTTGATCATTTCACCGGGATCGAATATTCTCTCCGCCGAAATACTTCCAACAGTGTTTATGTTCCTGAATACCTCTCTGTCCGCAATATCGGATATCAGGGGTATTCCCGCACCTGTACGGATATAGTCAAGAAGCCCTGCCAGCTGCATAGGATCAGCCTTTATAATATCCTCTGAGAAATCAAAGGTATCAAGCCTTCTGTCCTTTTTGGAAATGCTTCCCAGCAGATCAATAACGAATTTCTGTCCGCTGCTTATCTCCTGAGCATCTGCCTTTGGCTCTGTGATCTCATTCAGGTCACTAAGCTCCGGCTTGCCGGTTTTCAGGATCACTCTCGGGATATCACCCATATCGGAGATATTGAATCTTCTGGGTATTACTCCCTCAGCACTTTTAAGCTTCGGATCAATTCCCTTGAAGATATTTTCCAGCTGCTGTCTGACCTCCGGGTTATAGATAACTATTCCCTCGTCTTCTGTCAGCCACTCCTCGGTATAGACCTCCCTGACCTGAAAGCTGCCATTCTTTTCAATGCCGCCGGATATTTCCTGCTTTTCGGGATCAGCCTCGACCTTACCGGATTCAAAGCGAATAACAGGTCTTTTGCCCTCTGATATGTTCAGCCTTCCGGGTATTGCCTTGTCAGCCTTGATATCCTGAGCCTTGCTGTCTGCTTTAACATCAAATTCTGCTTTATCAGTACCCTTAACTACAGTCTTATCCGCATCAGACCCGGCATTGGTATCGGTCTCAACTGCGGGATCCGCTTTTTTGACCGGCATCTTTTCTGCCTCCGCATCTGTTCTGACTGTATTTTCAGTCTTTGATACCACAGTCTTGTCATCGCTCATCTCTGCCTTTGCAGGTATGTCCTCAGCCTTTTCAGGTATGTTCTCAGCCTTTTCAGGCACAGGCTCTGACTTTGGTGCAGCTTCTGCATCTGCTTCAGGTGATACCTTTACGATTTCATCTGCCGCTTCATTAAAAGCGTCTGTTTCCACTGCCTTTTCCTCTGCTGCTGTCTCCGGCACATCTGCTGCTTCGGCAGTCTTACCGCCTGCCATATAATCCAGCACCTCGGAAAGCTGAGATTTCAGCTGAGCATTATCCATAACAGCCTGCCCCTGAATGAACTGTGTAAGGGAATCTCCCTGCACCATGTCCTTCATCTGCGCCAGCAAAGACTGTGCATCTGCCGCACCATCTTCGCCCTCCTGCATCAGTGCATCAGCACCTGCCATTCCTGGAGCGATGGCCATTCCACGGTTTGCCGCTGCTATCATAACAAGTATATCCTGAAATGATACCCCCGACTGCATCATCTGACCTACGTTGACACCCTGTTCACCCATCTGCTGCATATAATCAGTCCTGAGTCCCTGGGATATCTGTCCTGCATCCATATTTCCACCACCTTTCCTTTAGGGCATCACCGCACATACACCGCCTGACAGTCTTGCGCAGTATTACCGTAATGATCAAATATATATATAATCATTCAGCCGAAAGCTTGTAGGACAAAAACTCCTCAATGGCGTTTTCATTCTCCTTTACAGCCAAATGGTTATATTCAGATCTTTGTTCGTCACGGAGCTTTTCCAGTCCCGAAACATCCTGTGACACAGCCACCACCTTACGCCGCTGTTTTTCTATCCTCATATCCATAAGCCCTATCTGATAAGTGATCTGTGTCTGCTCTCTCTTTATGCCGTCCATCTGCATACTGTAAAACATAAGCCTGGAAGCAGTAGTCCCCTTCATAACCTCATCCTGGGATTTGAGTCTGATCTCATCCATCAGTTGTGAAAGCTGTTCTATCCTGTTTTCCATTTCTATCTTTTCACGGCGAAGAGCCATAAGCTGATTTTTCTCTGATTCTAATATCTGCTTTTTATAATCATACATCTTTTGAAGAGAAAATGCAAACTTTTTCATGGATAAATGCACTCC
>CACZQG010000155.1 GCA_902783235.1 uncultured Ruminococcus sp. | reverse complement strand
GAGGAGGAGGTGCTATTCATGGACTATTTATTCAATCTTGTTTTGTCTGTTATGGGCAGTGTGGTCGGTAACCTCATTACCAAATGGTTAGACAGACATAAATGATCCGACAATTAGCCAACAAAAAAACCGAGAGTTGCCGCTCTCGGTTTTTTTTCGTGTTACTCATGGAAACACTTATTCAATCTTGTGGTTATTATATATTATACACCACAAAGCTATTTTTGTCAACAGCTATTGAGATATTCATTTTTATCACCCCGGCTGATATATGCTGATCTTTCACATCAACCGATGCTGCAAAACAGGTCAAGCCTCATGCTTGAAAAAAGAGCCGCAGTAAAACTGCGGCTCTTTCAAAGAGAAAAATTATATGAAAATAAAGAAAATATCTTATTTCTGCGTTATCAGTTGATAATAGTTTCCTCTGAATCCTTGTCAAACAGATGGATCTTGTTAGGATCAACAGCAACTCTGATAACATCACCTGTTTTAGCTGTAGAACGAGGTGAAACTCTTGCTGTGATAGGAGTACCCTCACAAGTAAGGTACAGGAATGTTTCAGCACCCATCATTTCTGTAATGTCAACATTAGCAGTAACGATACCTGTAGAAGCGTTGGAAAGATACATTTCCTCATCATGAACGCTCTCAGGACGGATACCCAGTGTAACCTCCTTGTCAACATAGTTGTCAAGTGTAGCATTTACCTTGGATTCAGGGATCTCTACTGTGAACTTGTTCTGAGCAGAGCCGAATTCAACAACATACTTGTTGATAGTCTTTTTAAGTACAGCATCAATAAAGTTCATCTGAGGTGAACCCAGGAATCCGGCAACGAATTTGTTGCAGGGCTTCTCGTAAAGTGCCTGAGGAGTATCTACCTGCTGGATGATACCATCCTTCATAACAACGATTCTGTCACCCATTGTCATAGCCTCTGTCTGGTCATGAGTTACATAGATGAATGTTGTACCCAGCTTCAGGTGGAGCTTAGCTATCTCGGTTCTCATCTGAGCACGGAGCTTAGCATCCAGGTTTGAAAGAGGCTCGTCAAGGAGAAATACCTTAGGAGAACGTACAAGTGCACGACCTAAAGCAACACGCTGACACTGACCGCCTGACATAGCTCTCGGCTTTCTGTCCAGCAGGTGAGAAAGGTCAAGCATCTTAGCAGCTTCTCTTACCTTCTTATCTATTTCTTCCTTGGGGACTTTTCTGAGTTTAAGTCCGAATGCCATATTATCATAAACTGTCATATGAGGATACAGAGCATAGTTCTGGAAAACCATTGCAATATCTCTGTCCTTGGGGGCGATATCATTTACAAGACGGTCGCCGATGTAAAGTTCACCATCGGATATTTCTTCAAGACCTGCGATCATACGGAGTGTAGTTGATTTACCGCAGCCGGAAGGGCCTACAAGAATTATAAATTCCTTATCTATGATCTCCAGGTTAACATCCTTAACAGCGTGGAAGCCACCGGGGTATCTCTTATTGATGTGACGCAGTGATAAACTTGCCATTGTATCGTTTCCTCCTAATGAATAGATATAAATCGCTGAATGCAGATTTATTTACATATATTATAATAACAAAAATCCGCCTAAATTGCAAGACATTTATTTAACAAACTTCGCTTTAAATGTTTATCCAATATGACGAAAAATTTTTCTCGATTTCCTCGAAAACAACGCTGAAATCGGGCTTTACGAGCAGCTGCTCAATATATTTGTGCATAATTTCCACATACTCGCCAAGCCTAAGTTCTATGGGGATTTTCAGGTTTCCCATCTGCACACGGCGCAAATTGATGACCTTGTTTCCCACAAGTTCAAACATAATCTTTATCTGATGGAACTTTCCTTCAAAAAGCTCGATAAATGCCATATTTGCGTTATTTTTAAAGGCTTTGACCTTTGCGGGGAGAAAAGCTTCACCTGATGAGGTACTCAGACTATTGTTAAATAAATTTACATATTCAGTCTTGAAGCTTTCGGCAAGTTGGACAATATAGTACTTTGGTATATGGCTGACGGGAGAAAGTATTTTGTGACTGAGTTCCCCGTCATCTGTAAGCAGTATCATGCCGGTTGTATCCTTGTCCAGTCTGCCGGCAGGGAATATACCACGCCGTCTGTCTTCGGCTTTCAAAAGGTCGATGACGGTTTTATCCTTCTTATCCCTGGTGGCTGTAACAACTCCCTTTGGCTTGTCCATTATGTAGTATACGTTTTTTCTGTAGGTTATAAGTTTACCTGACAGGGTGATATGGGATGCTTTCGGATCTATCTTTACGGAGCAGTCACGAATAATATTTCCATTGAAGGTTATTTGTCCTCCCGAAGCCTTCTTTTTTATTTCAGAACGGGACAGAGGAGTCTGATCCGATAAAAATTTATCAAGTCTCATTAACATATTTTTCATCTCTCCGGAATAGTAATCATTAAGGGAATAGTTTAACCGCATAGAAATTTTGCCGTCAGATGCTCCCTTAAAGCAAATGTGAGTAGGTGATCAAAAGTGAAAATAAATAAAAGGACAGCCGCAGTACTGTCGGCTGCCGTTATATGCACAGGAGCTTTTTTTGCCTGTAGGACAGGCAGCCCGGTGCCCGAAAAAGAAATAAGGCTTGAAAGTGAATATGCTCTCGAAGCCTGGCTGAATATAAAGGGATGGAAGGTGAGCAGCCCGATCCACACAATAATAACAGTCCCCCGGGAATTCAGCGGTATTTATGCTGAATATGCGCTGATGCAGCAAAAGCTTGGTCTGCCTGTTGAAAGGTATAAGGGACAAAAGGCAGACAGGTATCTTTTCAACGTAGAAAACTACGGGGAAGAAGTGCCTGTTACAGCCGAGCTGCTGGTAAAGGATGATATACTTATCGGGGCTGCACTGTTTGAAAACAAGCCATCAGGGAGAATACTTTCTCCCTGATGCTCATGTAAGATCAATAGTGTATAATATCAATAACTCCGCCGATAACAGGGAGCTTTTTTGCTTTGCCCTGGGCAGCAGTTATAACGCCGATGACCATATATGCCAGTACAGCCACAGACACAACAGAAGATATTATGGTAGGTACAAAATGACGGAACACAGGCATGATCTCAAATATCATACACAGCACCTTGCGAGCCAGTCCAAGGGCTAAAGAAAAGATGGTGAGTATGAGTCCCTGATTTGCATGGAATTTTGCAAATCTGGAATGAGGTGCAGCAAGAAGCGGTACCAGGAATAAAACAGGAATATATCCTATTGCTGCCAATACCTTATTCTGTTCTATATCCCTCGTATCGAATCCTCCGGTATAATCATCAGAATCGAAAAAATCTTTATTGCTCATATCTGTTTCTCCTTAATGGTCTGTTTGGATATTGCCTATAGTTTATAATATCACAAACAGAAACTAATTTCCACAAAAAAACGCAAATTCGTATTATTCAACGTATTTGACTAAAACTGTTATCAGTATTTGTATACTATTATATTATTGCAGCATGATAGACCCGGCTTATCATGGTTTGTCCTGATCATTTATTCCGTATCGCTGCATCTGCACCGGTTAAGCTCTGATATTGCCTGTACAAAGCTTTCAACATCGGAAAAATCCTTATAAACAGAGGCAAATCTTATATATGCCACACTGTCTATATCTCTCAGGCATTCCAGAGTCATATCTCCTATAGTGACAGAGTCGATCTGTTCTATAAACTTATTTGCACAGTGATTTTCAATATGATCGGCGATCCTTTCAACCTGCTCCGCACTGACGGGGCGTTTTTTTATGGCGTTGTAAACTCCACGTACCAGCTTGTTTCTGTCAAAGGGTTCAAATTCCCCGTCACGTTTTCTCACCATAAGGAGAGGCTTTTCAGGCTTTTCGTAGGTATTGAACCGAAAGCTGCATCTTGGGCAGGCCCTTCGTCTTTTTATGCTGTCCTCCAGTGGGCGTGAGTCTGTGACCTTTGTTTCGTCATATCCGCATTTCGGACATTTCATTTGCTATTCCTCCTTAGGTGGTATGCTGTTTATCATGGTGCAAAGGGTATTGTAGCTGTCCGTCAGATCGGATATCCCCTGAAATCCGCTGCGGTACAATTCAAGCATGACCGAGCAATCAGGGCTTTCCTGGGAAAGTACATTTATAAGCTGCTTGACATTGAAACGACCCTCACCGATCAACAGGCAGTCTCCCTTTTCTCCATGATCGCTGATATGTACGTGTATAACATGATCCTTGAGTGTTCTGACTATATTGAAGCTGTTTTCTCCTGCTCTTACTGCCTGCTTTGTATCCAGTACAAAACGTGCATTCTGACCCATAAGACTTACCATACTTTGCATAAACTCTAAAGACCCGCTCTGACAGCGGGAAACATTCTCCTGGGCTACGGTAATACCAAACTGTCTCCCAAGCTCTACCAGACGAATAAAGCATTCGCAGTATCTTTCCGGGGTGAGCTTGAGGATACTTTTATTTCCGTGGAAAACCATTACCTCAGCACCAAGTATATTCATGGTATCAAAGTATTTTTTATAGTATTCCAATGCATCCAGAGTACGTCTTTCATATCCTGAAAAGAAAAGCATGGATTCCATAGGACAGGTAAAGGGATGAAGAGAACGGCAGGATACCTCAAAACGCCTGAGTGTATCGGCAATGCCGCTTATATACTTTTTTTCCAGCTCGCTGTCGGTATTTACAAATATTTCAATATGGTCGATACCATTGACAGCCAGGTCGTATACTGATTCCTCCAAAAGCTTTGGATAAAGACAGGCAGTAGATACTCCTGCTCTGAGCATATGCTGTTCACCTCCATAATCTGATCATGAGAAATATGCTGTATTATACTATGACCTGATAAAATGAATTGATAGTAAGGAAAGCTATATGAATTATAATTTTTATTGTGTTATTGATGTCCCAATTAAATCTTGAAGATTTATGCGAAGAATAAATGCTGAAATTCAAGGAGGAAAGGTGCAGGAATACTGGCG
>CACZQG010000154.1 GCA_902783235.1 uncultured Ruminococcus sp. | reverse complement strand
TCTTCGAGCTCATAGCTGCAATTACAATATAAAGTATGAGCGAAATTAAAAGTTTTTGCGGAGCTTTTTTCAAAAAGCGACCTTTCAGCAGCTCTTCGGGCTTACAGCTGCAATTATGGAACACAACAAAAAAATGTCAGCCGTTTTTTGGCTGACATTTTTTTTTTTTTTTTAGACTAAGCCTGAGCCAGATATAATTTTCTCTTTCAGCTGCTCTTCGAGCGCATAGCTGCAATTACAATATAAAGTATGAGCGAAATTAAAAGTCTTTGCCAAGCTTTCTTCAGAAAGCGACCTTTTACATTAGTATTTGAACTGATCCGGGCTCAGTATTCCCTTGTCACACATTTCTTTAAGAGCCAGGAGAATACCGGTCTTACCGCTGGAATAAGTGATGCCTCCCTGCATCCAGACTGCATAGGGTTCACGGAGAGGTGCATCAGCGGAAAGCTCTATGGAGGCTCCCATAGTAAAGGCACCTGCTGCCATGATCACCTTACTGTCATAGCCGGGCATATCCCAGGGCTCGGGAGTTACAAAGGAATCTATGGGGGAGCCCTTTTGCACACCGCAGCAGAAGGCTGTGAGCAGCTGAGGATCTCCGAATCTGATGGCAGTGATTATATCGCTTCTCTTTTCACCGCTTTTGGGAAAGCATTCAAATCCCAGGAGGGAATAAAGGCTTGAAGCAAATTCAGCTGTTTTGACTGCATTTGCTACCACCTCCGGTGCCATAAAGAAGCCTAAAAACATCTCTCTGTTCTGGGCGAGGGTACAGCCTACCTCTTTGCCCATACCTACGCAGGTGAGCCTGTAGGAGCAAAGCTCTATAAGATCCCTGCGTCCTGCTATATATCCCCCTGTTCTTGCTATACCGCCGCCGGGGTTTTTTATCAGAGAGCCGATAATAATATCTGCTCCCACCTGTGCAGGCTCTTTTGTGTCCACAAATTCACCGTAGCAGTTGTCCACCATTACAATTACATGGGGATTTGCCTTTTTTGCAGCTGCTGCTATATCACCGATGCATTCAACTGTGAGTGAGGGACGCAGGGAATATCCCCTTGAACGCTGAATATATATGACCTTGGCATCCTTCGCCTTATGGGCTATACTGTCCATGTCAGGTGAGCCGTCAGGCAGCAGGTCTACCTGATCGTACAGTACACCGTAATCCATAAGAGAACCGTTCCCCTTATCACCTGCTATGCCTATGACCTCCTCCAGCGTGTCATAGGGCTTGCCGGTAACGGAAACTATTTTGTCACCTGTTCTCAGTACTCCCCACAGTGCCACGGAAAGAGCGTGTGTACCTGACACAAAATTATGGCGCACCAGAGCATCCTCTGTGCCGAATACCCTTGCGTAAACGCTGTCCAGCACATCTCTTCCCACATCCCCGTAGCCATAGCCCGAGCTGCCGTAAAAGCACTGTTCACTTACCTTGTTTTCCATAAAGGCAGATAATACCTTATTTGCATTATACTCCTTTATCCTGTCTATCTGCGTAAAATCGCAGTTTTTTTCCGCTTTATCCGCTAAAGCCAGTATCCTGTCATCAAATCCAAAAAAATTATCAGTCATTTACAGTCAATGTTCCTTTCACTGCACTTTCGTTTTTCTCATCAATTCTTTCCAGAACATATTCACAGTCGGAAAGCTCAAATCCGATCTCACGATAAAAGCTTTCACGGGTATCAAGAGCATAGAGATATGCTGTTTTGCCGTCCTTTTGCAGCTTATCCGCAAGCCATTTCAGCAGCCTTCTTGCATTGCCCTTTCCTCTTGATGCGGTTTTGGTAGCCACCTGTCCCACAAGTACATGATCGTTTATATCATATACAATGGAGGCTGTGGTGGTTTTCTGATAACACATCACAAGACTTATGCCGTGACGTATCCTGTGAGAGGTATCCGCAAGCCACATGGGATAGTCAAGAAGGTTGGGAAAGCCCTCTGCAAGTATGGCATATATGTCGTCAAGAGATGGCTCCATGTCCACCTCTTCATCATCTATAAGCTTGCCCTCATGGGGAGTAAGTCTGAATACATTTCTGTGAAGGTGTCTGTAACCGTCTGTTCCGCTGATAAGCTCAATACCCTGCTGACTTCCCTCAATTCTGAAGGGACGGTACAGATGTACAAAGCTTTCCAGTTCTTCCTTTTCAAATCTGTCACCGTATAAAAGCATGGTAGCATTTACAAGAAGTATCACTCCCCCATGCTCATCCGTGTAAAAACGGCAGAAATCATATTTCATGCCGTAAGCATCCAGATAGCTGAGTATTCTTCTACCGGCACAGCTGCTTATAAGACTGCTTCTGTCAAGATATTCTTCCTTTTCAATATGCTTTATCATATAACTGCCGCCTTTTCCATAAGCAGTCTTACCAGCTTGTAACAGCTTTCCATGTCATCTATATCCGCAACGCAGGAAGGGGAGTGGAGATATCTGCATGGGAGAGATACGGCGGCAGTACGAACGCCCTTTCCGGAAATATGCACAGCACCGCTGTTATTTCCACCTGCTATGCGTGTTTTGGTCTGACATTTTATATTATTCTTTTCAGCAAGATCAAAAGCGATATTATACAGCTCTCTGTCATACATGGTGCTTCTGTCCATAAAGGATACAACAGCACCCTCGCCCAGTCTGCATACAGTATCACCGCCGGATACTCCCTCTATGTCAGAGGCAGTGGTAGTCTCACACACTATGGCAACATCCGGAGCAACAGAATATGCCGCTGCTTTAGCCCCTCTGAGTCCTATCTCCTCCTGTACGGTAAAGGTGAAATATGCGTCATAGGGGATATCCTCTCTTATAAGCTTTATCAGCAAAGCACAGCCGAAACGGTCATCTATCGCCTTGGAGCAAAGCTTATTTCCCAGCAGGGAAATATCATCCTTAAAATATACCAAGTCTCCCACCTTTATGTGCTTTTCCGCTTCCTCTTTATTTTCGGCTCCAATATCTATGTAAATATCCTTCATCTGAGGCTTCTTTTCACGCTGCGTCTTTGTCAGCTTGTGTACTGCCTGAGAGCCTGCCACACCCGGGATAAGCTTATCTCCCACAAGCACCTGTCTGCCAATGACTACAGAGGGGTCCACCCCTCCCACCATATCTGCTGTAAGGGTGCCGTCGCTTTGGATATATGTGACTATAAGTCCCACCTCATCCATATGAGCATCCAGCATAATTTTATTTTTGGGAGTATTTTTACCCTTCTTGAAGGCGATTATGCTTCCCAGAGGATCAACGGAGTATTCACAATGATCCTTTATCCTTGAAATAATATATTCACGCACTCTGCCCTCGTCACCTGATGTGCCGCAGATGGTGCAAAGCCTTTTCAGTTCTTCAAGCATATCATACGCTCCTTACATATTGGGCAATAAGTCTGCCTGTTTGTTCAACATCCCTGATATCTATTATCTCAGCAGGAGTGTGCATATATTTCAGGGGGATAGAAACAGTACAAGCCTTGCAGCCCTTTTTATTAACACTGAATCTGTCTGCATTGGTGGAGGTAAGTCCGCTCATTACCTCCGGCTGCCAGGGAATATCCTCTTTTTCCGATAGCTCTATCAGCTTGCTGCTTACCTCACGGGAAAGTGAGGGGGATATGCCTATCATAGGGCCCTTGCCCAATTCGCCGCTTTCGCTTTCCTTGTCTCCCTGTACTCTGCCAAAGCTTACATCTATCGCCAGTGCTATATCAGGATCTATATCAAATGCGCCGATACAGGCTCCTCTTTCTTCCAGCTCCTCCTGAGTGGAGAATAAAACAGTAAAGCTGCATTCAGGAGCATCATTTTTAAGCAGCTCCAGTGCATAGAGTATAGCCGCAACGCCGCTTCTGTCATCATAGGCACAGCCGGATACACGGGTACCCAGAAGCTTTTGGGGCATTGTAGCAAAGGATATCCTG
>CACZQG010000153.1 GCA_902783235.1 uncultured Ruminococcus sp. | reverse complement strand
GCCCCGAAGAAACTGAAAAGCCTTTATTAGCATTATACAGCTTTTTTTTGAATAAGTCAAGCAATTTAAGTAAATTGCACGAAAAATGTTCAAAAAATTTTAAATCAAAATTTTATTAGCTATTGACAAATTGCTCAAAATAGAATAAAATAATAAATATGGAACTAATTGATTATTTTTGTGATGTATGCACATGACTAAAATCAACTCAACGCAGATCAAGCAGTTCAGATCTCGTTCTAAAGGAATAGAACGGGATATGAAATAAAGGCAGCACCGTTTAAAGACTCTTTGTATCGGTCTGTACGGTCTTGTTCCGGATAATGGAGGATCGTATCTGATACATGATATTTGTGTGGTATTGCCTAAAAAATAATTTTTTCGCCGTGGTTACTTCTGTTTATTCTGCAAACAAATTTAAAAACTATAATAAAAATTTACCGACGGCAGAAAGGTGACTTGTCATGATCGAATTTAAGGATTACAAATTGACGGATCTTGTTGACACATTGACACTCAGGGATCTACAGGAAAGCTATTCCGATTCTACAGGCATGGAGTGCTTTATAACGGATGGAAGCGGCAGACCTGTCGTATCGGGAAGTAAGATGCCCGATTCATTCAAAAAGCTTATCAAGGCATCCACAGGCGGCAACTCTGTACTGGTATTCAGCGCAGGTATCGCAGTTATTGATGCTCCTATCATGCTTGGTGGAAAGCCTTTGGGACATTTTTATTCGGGACAGGCTCTTACAGAGGAGCCTTCGGATGCATCAAGCCAGAGCTATGCTTCGGAAATCGGCATGACCAAGAGTGAATACACCATGATGGCTTCATCTTTAAAGATCATACCCGAGATCACTCTCAGAGCCCATGCAGCCCTTGCTGAGGCTATATCAAAGATCATATCCCAGAAGGCTCAGGCAGAGCAGGTCAAGCTTCTCAGCACTGATGACAGCATTTCAGGCGGCAATACCGCAAACATGGTTGCAAAGCTTTCAGAGGCTGAAAATCTGGTCGCTGCCAACTCCAGTGCTATGGAGAAGCTGAGCGATGAGTTCAAGCAGCTGGAAAGCATTGCTACTCAGTCAGTATCAGATGTAAATTCATCCAAGGAGACTATCAAGGTCATTCAGGACGTTGCCCTTAATACAAGGATCCTGGGCTTTAATGCATATATCGAGGCTGCCCGTGCCAAGGAATACGGCAAGAGCTTCGGTGTTATCACTCAGGAGATCAGAGACCTGGCTGACAAGAGTAAGGAATCTGCCGATAAGATAGAGGATGCTATGATATCCATCAGCCGTTCCACAACTCAGATAGATACTCAGATAAGAAATACCGAAAGACTTATCAGTGATTGTGTATCCAATATCAATAAGTTCTCCATGATAATCAATTCTATCATGTCAGGCTCGGATTCATCTTCATCTGATATTCCCGAGCTTTGAGGTATTGCTTCATAGCGAGCAGCTATTTAATGCTGTGCATTTTATCACGCACTGTCGTGTGTAAAAGGCTTTTGCACACAGCATAGGTGATAAAGAAATACAGAACGATAAAGGCAGCCCCCATACCGTGAATGGTGTGGGGGCTGCCTTAAATGGTTATATTGATTTGTTTTATCATTTCAGCTGCTCTTCGTGCTTTCGGCTGCAATTATAGTGGAAGTATTAGCGAAACTAAAAGTTTTTGCGGAGCTTTTTTCAAAAAGCGACCTTTTCAATATTTAATCCTCGGTCGAGCCGCCTGCCTGCTTCTGATCCACTGCTTCAATAGCAATGTCTTTTCTGAACTTCATGATATTCAGCAGTCCCTTGCCCTCATCATTGCTGTTCTTTTTCTTATAAACAAGCTTTAAGAGGATAGGTGTAACTATAGTGGTAACTACTACTACGATAACGATGGGAGCCAGATATTCATCCTTGATAAGTCCTACTGCTTTACCCTTGTTGGCAACAATAAGAGCTACCTCACCACGGGAGATCATACCAACACCGATACGCAGACAATCCTTATTGGAATATCCGAAGAATTTTGCTCCAATGCCGCAGCCTACCACCTTGGTAATGATGGCAATTATAAGGAGTACTACCGAGAACAGGATAATGGTCATATTCATATCCGGAAGCACTACTGCAAGACCTATGCTGGCAAAGAATACAGGGGACAGGAACATATATGACAGAGTGCTGAACCGGTTTGTAAGGTATTCTGCCTTAGAGCCGTTGGAAAGGGCAAGACCTGCCACAAATGCACCTGTAATATCTGCAACATCGAAGAAGTACTCTGCTGCAAAGGACATGAACAGACAGAACACGAATGCCAGAATAACGTATCTTCTGAGATCCTTCTTGGAGCGTCCTGTCCACTTGTTGTAGAGGAAATTAAAGGCGAAGGAAATGAGTATGGCAAATACGAAGAAAAGCACGATCTTCAGAAGAACTATACCGATACCGGGGGATTCTGTACCGCTTTTCTGCTTGCCGCCTATTGACATGATAACTGTCAGGGCGATTATACCCAGGATATCGTCAATTACAGCTGCACCCAGTATGGCGTTGCCTGATCTGGTGGAAAGCTTTCCCATTTCTTTAAGGGTCTCAACAGTGATGCTGACAGATGTTGCTGTAAGTATAACACCAATGAATATGTTCTGATACATAAGGCTTGCCATACTGTCTCCGCCCTGATCTGTATTGAATATAGTTGCAATGCCCCAGCCTGCCCCCAAAGGTACCAGCACACCGAAAAGTGCGATAACAAAGGATGCAAGACCGGTCTTTTTAAGCTCCTGTATATCAGTTTCAAGACCGGCACTGAACATAAGTATTACTACACCGAGACCTGCTATATTATCAATGAATGTAGTATCCTCCACGATTCCGAAGCAGGCAGGTCCCAGGAGAAGTCCTGCTACCAATGCGCCTACCACCTGGGGCAGCTGCATTTTTTTTGTGATGAGTCCAAAAAGCTTTGTGCTGAATAGAATTACTGCTATACACAGGTAGTAGCCGTAATGAGAGCCCATAGCCTTAATGATCTCTTGTTTCATGACTAACAACTCCTTCTTTTACCCATATTAAGGCAATACCGCACAAAGACTGACAAGCAAATGGTAGATAGGTGATCTGTGGCGTTTGCTTTCCGGTTCCCTGTGCAGTATTGCCTGCAATTGGGTAAATGTATTATTTTAGAATACCTTACAAGGTCTGCCGTTTGGCTATGTATGCCGTATCAGGGCATTTCATGAGTCATTCCGGAGTATGTCTGCATATTTTCCGTCAGAGTACACAAAAAAACCTTGATATATAAGGGTACATGAGAGCTGATTTTATGCACTCTGACGAAAAATCTGACTTAGGATATGATGCACACTCTTTGTAAGGCGTTGCCTTTATTATATCACTTTTTGAGTATAAAAGCAACAGTTTTTTGGACAATTGGGTATCAAAACTTTTTCTGCCATATTTCGATATTTTTAGTGAAATTTAATTGATAAAATTTTTAATTTGGTTGAAATCAAAAGGATTTTATGATAAAATATATATAGATATACCCTATTTATTAAGAACGGAGAAATAATATCATGGCTGAAAACAAGATAATGAATAAGACTGAGTCCAGAGAAGATTATATGGAAACTATACTTCTGCTTATGAAAAAAAGAGGAAGTGTGCGCTCGGTGGATATTGCCAACGAGCTGGGATATTCCAAGCCCAGTATAAGCCGTGCCGTGGGTATCCTGAAGGAGCACAATTATATTGTGGTGGATGCAAGCGGACATATAAGCTTTACCGAAAGCGGACTTGCTCTTGCTGAATCGGTTTATGACAGACACGTTACTATCAAAGGCTTTCTTATAGAGGTGCTCGGCGTTTCCGAGGAGGTGGCAGAGCAGGATGCCTGCAAGATCGAGCATATTATAAGCGAAGAGAGCTTCCGTAAGCTGAAAAACTATAAGGGATAGTTTAAATGCGTAGAAAAATATACAGATCTGCTGTGGTGGCAGCAATTATCGGCTGTGTTGCTATGGCTTTGCTATGCTGGTATGCAGTGGGAGTAATTGAGAAGAGCAATATGGCAGATGCATTGGAAAACCGTGCAAATCAGCTTTGTGAGCGTCTTGACCTCAGCCGCTTTGAGTATGACAGTGCTTTTGATAATATGGATGTAGTCTGTAAAGAAAAAGCCAGGACTCTGGCACTGCTTATATCAAAGGAACCGGAAATGCTGGAGGATGAGACATGGCTGGAGGAAATGCGTCTTATGAGCGATGCTGATGTCATATGCATTGCAGATGAAACAGGGGAATGCAGGTATACTGCCGGCAGCGGTGATATCCCTCAGGAGATACACAGTGAGTTTATAGGCGCATTGAACAGTAAAAGCTTTTCGGAGCATAAGGTATACAGCAGCGGCAATTCTTTGAAGATAGCAGCCGGCTGTTCACGTCTGGATAAAAAGGGAATCATCCAGATGGAGTTTTCACCTGATAAAAACGGCATGATGTCAGCTATAACCGACAGCTCAAATATCTTTGCGGATGTGAGCTTTATGAAGACCGGAAGTATAGCTGTTATAAACAAGGATACGGGCAAATATATGTACCATACCAATAATGAAATGGTGGGTACAGAGCCTATGAACGATCTGGTGAAGGATCTGACAGATGCTGAGGGAGATACCATAGATGCTGTTGCAGGCGGACAGAGCGTGCTTCTCAGCTACAGGCAGAGCAATATGGGAACAGTTATGGTCTATGTCCCTTACAGTGAGGTGTACGAGACCCGTGATGATACTACCTTGTGGGTAGTGCTGGCAGCAGTGGTAGTGTCTGTGATACTCACTCTGGCTGTGAGAAACAGGATTTTGAAAATGACAGGCAAGAAAAAATGAATCAAACCGGGTTTTATGCCAATATCTGATCAAAGAAATTGAAAAAGGTCGCTTTTTGAAAAAAGCTTGGCAAAAACTTTTAGTTTCGCTCGTAGGCACGGAGTAATTGCAGCTGTGAGCTCGAAGAGCTGCTGAAAGAGGGATCAGTATCAGGCTTAGTTCGATGTTTGATGTATATGCAAAAATGTCAGCCAAAAAACGGCTGACATTTTTTATTCTGATGCTGATATTATTGCTCACACATTTAAGGCAATACCGTGCAAAGCTGCCAATTATTTGCCGTTCTGTTCCTTCAGAAGATCTCTGATCTCTGCCAGAAGCTTTTCTTCCTTGGAAGGCTCAGGGTCTTTCTTTTCCTTCTTGTAGAAAATGCTTACTACCTTTATAAGTATGAATACGCATAGTGCAGTGATAAGGAAGATGATGATAGCCTGTATAAAGCTTCCGAAGTTGATATATGGGTGGTTGCCCCAGGGGATAGTAACACCAAGATCATTGAAGTTTATACCTGCAAGTATCATTCCCACAAACGGCATTATAATGTCATCTACCAGAGAAGTGATGATCGAACCGAATGCAGCACCGATGATAACACCTACTGCAAGATCAATAACGTTGCCCTTGCTGATAAAAGCCTTGAATTCTGCAATTAAGCCTTTTCCTTTTTCCATTTTTTAATACTCCTTCTGCCGCCGGGATATTTTATCGATCTCGTGTCGTCAGGCGGCTGACACGAACCTATACTGTAATTATAACACCCCAAAGCTGTCCGTGTCAATATGTTTTGTCGTATAAAGTCGAAAAAATTAAAAAAATAATTCTGAAAAAACAAAAAAAGTATTTATTTTTTTTTACAAATGTGGTATAATAATAATGTATATAATATATATAGATAACATTTCCGAAAGGAGAACAATAAATGGCAAAAAGCAAAACTGTACAGGAAGGCAGAAAAGTATACATAATAAAAAGAACTATAGATGTTGTGTTTGCTGCCATTCTTGTAATTGGAATAATATGTCTGGTCATGTATGTGACCGGGGATAAAAATGACAGCTTCAATCATAAAAAGATGGATAACGGTGATAAAGAAATATCCGAAGAAGGAGGCAAGGTGGACAAGCGTGGAGATATGATCTTTTCCTCCGAGCTTATGGATGATGACGACATATTTAACGGCACTCTGATCCTTGTGAATAACGATAATGAGTATAAAGGCAAGGGAGAGGATCTGGTAAGCGTTTATGACGTAAAGGATAAGGATGGCACTGAGAGCTATACGGTCATGTCAGCAGATGTAAAGCTGAAAAAGGATGCAGCGGATGCTCTGAACGAAATGCTCAAGGCATTTGCCAAGGAAACAGGACGTGATGATATAGTAGTGGACGGAGGCTATCGTTCCAAGGAGGAGCAGCAGGAGCTTTTCAATGCTGCTGAGGATAAATCAGCCGCTGCCAAGCCGGGATTCAGTGATTACCATGCAGGCTATTCCATAGATTTTGGCATCAGCGGTGCCGATGGTATGGTGGAGGACTTTGACGGTACCGGCGATTACTCATGGTTTGAAGAAAATTCTTATAAATACGGTTATATACTCAGGTATCCGGATGGAAAAAAGGACAGCACCGGATATGATTATCGTCCCTGGCATTTCAGGTATGTGGGTAAGGAACACGCTTATTATATAGTAAAGAATTCACTTTGTCTTGAAGAATATGTGGAGCAGGTAAGGAACTATTCCTATGAAAACGACCATCTTACCTTCCAGGATGATGATAATAATTACTATGAGGTCTATTATTATCCAAAGGATGAGGAGAATAAGGATATGACCATGGTGGCTGTACCATCGGGTATACCATTTACCATATCCGGTGACAATAAGGATGGATTTATAATCGCCTTTGATAAATATGCCAATGTGACGCCGGAGGGCGAGACAAAGCCTTCAGGCGAAAAGGACAAGCCGGCTGAAACCAAGGCGGAAAATGACAGTGATAATGCTTCCGATGAAGGAGAGTCTGAGGAATAATACTAATAATAATCGAAAAGGTCGCTTTTTTCAAAAAGCGACCGATAATAAAAAAAGCAGGAGCATAACTCCTGCTTAAATAATAATCGTATATCCTAAAAATTAACTGTGCCGTTTGTTACAGATTTTACCTGCATAACATTAGAGGCAACATCAAAGAACACAGTTCGTCCGTAGTTCAGACCT
>CACZQG010000152.1 GCA_902783235.1 uncultured Ruminococcus sp. | reverse complement strand
TCTTGCACAAAATCTCTTTGACATACGCCAGTATGCCTGCATCGATTTTGTACAATCTAACGAAAAATCTGACTTCGCATCTGACGTACAATCTTTGTGCGGTATTGCCTAAAACAAAAGCCATAGCACTTCTCGTTTAAGGTGAGAGGTGTTATGGCTTTTTATGCTTTTATGGTTACGCAATCTTTGTGCGGTGTTGCCTTAATCCCGGTCACTCCGGGACATGGTCATATTTGTTTTCAGCAGAATGTTGGCGATAAAAAATCCTTTATCCTCATAGAATTCCTGCATACCATCATTTCTGTTTACAGCATCTATAACGCTGAGAATACCGTACCCATGCTCCCTTTTATTGCTTTTGGTAGTCATGGGCAGTCCCTGAGCCGGCAGGACGGGGAAGGATATGCGGTTTTTCATTTTTATACTGAGATAATTGCCCACAATACTTATGTCCAGCTTTATTTCAGGCTGCGGCTCTTTTTCCTCGGCTGCTATGGCGTTGTCAAACAGGTTTGAGAGTATGATGCACAGATCTATGTCATTTACCTCCGGCAGGCTTATAGGTACGCAGCAGCGCAGATCAATGCTCTTTTCACGGCAGATGCTTTCCTTCAGGTTCAAAACGGCATTAAGGGTGGGGTGATCGGTCACTATGTGATTCGGTATGTTTTTCAGGCTTTCCTCGTATATGGTACCTATGTAATCCATTGCTCTGCGGTTTTCTCCGTTTCTGATAAGCTCCATGAGACAGCTCATATGATTTTTCATATCGTGACGTATGGTCTCGATGCGCCTGTTCCATTCAGCGGTCTCCTCAATGCTCCTTTTGCTGCTTTCCAGCTTCATCCTGAGTATTTCGTTATCCATTCTCTGATAATTCTGAGAGGTTATAAAGTACAGCAATATTAAAAACATAGTGTTGATTATCAAAAAACACAGTATAACTACAAGCTGATCCATGCTTCCCGGTTCACGATCTACCTGACTGTCCAGAAATGTGACATTGATCCCAAAGGAAGCGATCATTGTTACCAATATAATAATTTTTTGGATATGGCTCAGCAAGAAATCATTTTTCTTCAGGAAATATTCAGTGACTCTCAGCAGAAGGATAAGCAGTATCATAGTTACCGCAAGCAGCAGTACCCTTGAAGGATTGCGCATCATTATAACATCGGACATCGGTATCCCCATAAAATATGAATTAAAATAAGTAGCTGAGGGGCTTATTATCATTACAATGTAATAGGGGAGTATGGACACTATAATATGCATCAACAGGTCATGCTTCAGTGCCAGCCGACAGTATATAACAAGAATTGCTATACACAAATATCCCCACAATCCTTCAATTACATACAGGTGATTGAGGATAATTATCGCTGCTACCCATAATGATGCAAAGACAGCGGTAAGCGTATAGCAGATCCATTTCGGACGATTCTTGAATCCCAGCATTCTTATGACAAATATAAATATGATAAGAGACTCAATAATATCTGCGGCTATTTCGGCAATAGAATATATCATTTGTCCTCACTCCCTCATCAGCTTTAAAAATTCATTCTTGACAGCTTTTATCCTGCGCCGTGGGATAGGGATCTTGTCCATATTTTTAAGTATCAGCATATCCTTTTCGATAGAGTAAATGTAACGGCTGTTTACATAGTAGCTTGCTCCTATGGCAATGAAGCCTTCAAAAAGACTGTTATTTACAAAGCCGGACAGGGGAGAACGGGATTCTATTATTTGGTTATTATCCATGTGGAACATGGACCGATGATTTTCCGAGCATATATACATCAGATCGTTAAGTGAGATATTGAGAATATCCCCGGATATATTCAATGTGATCTCGCTCCTGCTGTGCTCTATTTCCTCTATAGTACGCATCAGAAGCTCGGGAAGGTCACTGTCCATATGTTCCTTCCTGATAAAGCCTGCTGCTTTGTAACGGAATGCGTCATATACAAGATCATTTCTGTTTGTTACGAAAATAAGAGAGACATCCTTATCTGTAATGCGTATCCTTTCAGCCAGCTCAAAGCCTGACATTTCAGGCATTTCAATATCCAGGAAGATACAGTCAAGGTCTCCGCTGCTAAAATTCTTTAAAAAATATACGGGATCACTGAAGGTATCCAGACTGCACTGTGCATTATGTTCTTCAAGGCATTTTTCCGCAATGGAGGTAATATGCTCTATAGCACCGTTATCGTCGTCTATCACTGCGATCCTTATCATAAATGTTCACTCCTCCGGGAAAACAGGCAGTATGATAGTGATGAAAGATGAAAAAAGACAGCACCGGGATGCAGTGTCTTGGTACTGTCTTGAAGTATCATATCTTTTCAATGTAGTACCTGTTGTCAAGGAAAACACCTTTGAACAGTACCTCTGTTTCCCCCTTCATGCCCGTGGAGGGATTTTTAAGTATAAAGAACAGCTTTTCACCGCTTTTTAGGGTAAAGGTCATGTATTTTCCCTTGAAGTATATTACTGTGCTGTCTTCCTCCCTTATGATCTCGGCAGCACCCGTCATGGATGCGGCTCCTTCAAGGATCTTATCAAAGCCGTTGAGGGTCACCCAGGTACCAAAGCTGTCCATTGATATATTTGTTATCTTATATGAGCTCAGGAGAGCTTCACAGCTGTCTGAGACTTCGGCTGCACTTTCAACTGCGGATATACGGCGTGCAATACGATTCCAAAGCTTTTTTACATCCTCCTCGATGTCCGCAAGCTGCCAGCTGAAAGAAACGCTGCCGTCTTCTTCGGCACTGCCGAAAACACGAACCTTCAGGTCATCAGCCTTCAGCAGGGATCTGATAGTGTAAAACGGGTCAAGCACCTCTGCGTACTGCAAGCCGGGTATGAAATCCTGCGCTGCTTTCAGGTTGTAGTTCACCACATTTTCCAGGACTTTTTTGTCACCCAGTGCTTCCACCTTTTCTCCTTTAACATTAAGATCAAAATGAAGTGCCTTGTCATATGGGCTGGGGCTGAGCTTTACTCTCATATCCTTTAGATCCTGTATGGTCATTCCTTCTTTAAATGTATTCATATTTACCTCCGATCAAATTCAGAAATCTATCATAATTATTATACTATAAACAGTGAGAAATTTCAAGGTCAAAATCCATATTATTCATACCATATCATTCATATCCCGACGGCTTCCTAAAAAATCGTGAGGCTTTTGGCTGATATATCATGGAAAAACCGACGCATCAGATTGTAGGAAAAATACCGGGGTCAAAAATTGTCGGAAATGCCGATTGACAGCATATGGTTATTATGCTATAATAAAACACATAAAGATAGAAAAATAAAAAAGGACAGCTTAAGGCAACACCGCACAAAGATTGTGCGTCAGATGCGAAGTCAGATTTTTCGTTAGATTGTACAAAATCGATGCAGGCATACTGG
>CACZQG010000151.1 GCA_902783235.1 uncultured Ruminococcus sp. | reverse complement strand
TTTTTATCCTATAAATCTGTTCATTAGAGTGTGACCGGTTTCAATAAACAGACCGGTCTCTTTTGCAGTTTTTTCATTAAATGTTTCTACACCCTTGTCATCCTTTTCACTATCATAGATAAAGAAGGGGATAGGATCATTGGTGTGTGTACGCAGTGAAAGGGGAGTAGCATGATCCGGTGTAACAAGAACTCTGAAAGCTTCACCTGTAGAACGAAGATACTCTGTAACAGGACCCAGTATCTGCTTATCGATAATACTAATGGACTTGGGCTTATTCTGTACCTCAGCTCTATGTCCGCATTCATCTGGTGCTTCAACGTGGATATATACGAAATCCTGTCCGTTTTTGAATTCATTTACGGCTGCCTGTGCTTTGCCGTCAAAGTTGGTGTCTATGTATCCTGTTGCTCCGGGAACTTCAACTACATTCATTCCCGAGAACTTTCCGATACCTTTCAGCAGGTCTACAGCAGATATCATCGAAGCCTTTACACCAAATTTTTCCTTGAAGTTTACGAGATTAGCTCTTACGCCTTCGCCCCAGAGCCAAATGCTGTTTGCAGGACGCAATCCTCTTTCCACTCTGTTCTTATTTACAGGATGATCCTTCAGAAGGTCATAGGATCTTTTCATAAGACTGTACAGTTTCTGAGCATTTGGGTGTGCCGGAACATATTCCTTAATGGGCTTTCCGGTAATGTCGTGAGGAGGTGTGAGTGTACCTACATCAAGTGTGCCTTTATCCCAGATAAGGCAGTGTCTGTAGCTTACGCCATTATAAAATGTAAATTCTTCATTATTGAGATTATCAGCAAGGAATTTTACAAGCACAGCCGCTTCCTCAGTGGAAATGTCATCAGCGCAGTAGTCAAGTATAGTCTTATCCTCATACTCAGGTTCGTCTGAGAGAGTTACCAGATTGCATCTGAAGGAAACATCAGTATCCTTCATGTCTATTCCTATACTGCCTGCCTCCAATGGAGAACGTCCGGTGTAGCAGTCAGCAGGATCGTAACCCAGCACCGAGAGATTTGCAACATCGCTTCCGGGCTTCAATCCGTCAGCAACTGTTTTGATAAGACCTACTGTAGCAGTTCTGGCAAGCTTATCCATATTTGGAGTGTCAGCATACTCCAGTGGAGTCTTACCGTCCAGCTCATCAACAGGATAATCTGCCATACCGTCACACAGAACAACTAAATATTTCATTTTCATCAGTCCTTAATATTGATATTTTTCTGACAATTATATTTTATCATATTATCAGTGAAATTTCAATAGGATTGATAAAAAAAATAAGAGCTAAAACGGAACTTCTCCTATTATTATACTTTCAGCAATGGGACAGGTAATGGATGATGATATATCCATACTGCCGGAGGGCATTATTATTACTCCTTGTGCGGATAATTCCATGTTTATGGTATGACAGGTCTGATTAATTCCTGCACTTTTAAAGCTCCCTTTAATGAGTGTATCTACGCCTCCGCTGAGCATGAGTCTTACTTTTATGTCCGGGCCTCTTCCACTGAGAAGAAAAGAGTCACTGACGCTTCCCAAAGGTATTGTCATTTCGGTACAGTCAGCCTTCATTCTTTCTGTGATCTTGTTTATAGCCTGAGATTGTATACGGTTGACCGTTTCTGTTCTGATCTCCATGGAACTGATCTTACCATTTATTTCATCCTTAATTATAATATCATTATAGCTGATCTTGTTTTCTTCAATCACCTCTGTAACAGCTTCGCTCATGATCCTGTCAAGACGCATTTTACAGTAGCTGCCGCATATTTCTTTTACTCTTGGTTCAATGCTTTTGTCAATTCCCCTGATAATGAGTATTACTGTAAGCGAAAATACCGCTGCGGCAATTATCGCAGCGGTTCGCTTGTTGATACGGCGTTTCCCCTGTCTCATGGACACGGGACCTGTTACAGATCAGTACAGCCGCAGTCATCACTAAGCAAGGGCTTTCTTTCAGGTTCCTGGCAGCTGCAGTAAGTATTATCCAGCTTTTGCGGAGAGAATTCTTCTGTGGGAAATTTGATCCTGTCAAAAACTTCACATGGAGTATCAGTATTTGTACAGCATTCCTTTTGAGGAATGGTATAGTTGTAAGCGGGCACCATTATTGTAACAGGTCTGACCAGCTCAACAACATAGAAAAGTCCCACTGTAAGTACAACAGCCTTTCCTCCCGGCTGTCCGTTTTCAGGTGCACATTCACAGCCGCAGCCGTTATTTTTTATCTTGGATTCCAGAACTATTGGAGATACTGCCTGGACAAGTGCGGTAGGAGGATTGACCGTACAGCAGCAGCTGTCGGTGACACCTATGCTCCTGCCTGTATTTGAGAAGGTTTTTGAGTTGGTCTCACTTCCGAACAGAATGCAATTTTTGCTGATAGAGGCTGTTCCTTGTACAGGTACCGGGCATCCGCAGGCAGTTTCGTAAGCCAGCATTGAAACATCGAAAGTAAAAGTGATGTCCACCGAATAGAAGCCCTTATTGAATGGGATTGGTTCTACATTAATGCAGGCATCGGATACGCTTATACACTTTGTCTTGACTATCTGAGCGTTGGGAGGTAGGGGGCACGCCAGATCAACCTGAACTCCTTCGATGCAGTCCTTATCGCTGCAACTGTCAAAAACTCTGTCTACTTTGACGGGTACAGCCTCACATTCGTTGAAATGCTTTGATGAGTAGTCATTCATTCATATCATCCTTCCTGAAAAAAATAGCAAACGCATTGTGCTGCGTTTTGCCTTACTACATAGTATTCGGGAGATTATAAAATGTTACATAAAAAAATAAAAGATAAAGTCGTATAAAAAATTATATAAAAGGGTTGACAAGTTATATAATCGGTGCTATAATATAATAAAAGAAGGTGATAAAAATGAAAAAAAGTGTTTATAGCTTAGTTTTGACAGATGACGTTGTAGAAGCTATAGACGAAATGGCATATCGTCTGGGTACAAGCAGATCAAATCTTATAAACCAGATACTTGCGGAAAAAGTATCGTATATAACCCCGGAACAGCGAATGAAGAATATTTTTCAATGCATCAGAAATATGATGGACAGTCATTTTATGATACAGGGACAATCATCAGAGGCAATGCTCTCCATGAGAAGTCCTTTGAGATTTAAGTATAAGCCTACGATACGATACAGGGTGGAGCTTCTTCGGGAAATGCATGACAGTACATTCGGTTATCTTACAGTTTCCTTCCGGACACAAAGTATCCAGCTTATGAAAGCACTTGAATCATTTTTCGGTATATGGAGTGCAATTGAAAATCGTTATTCCGGAAGAAAATTCAGAAATGGTGTTGAGTATAGTTTTTCAGATGGAAAATTTATACGAAGTCTGAAACTCATAGATGATATTCATTATGATAATGAAAAACTCGGACAATGGGTAAGTGAACTGATAGGTTATATTGATTCCGCAATAAAGATATACTTTGCGGACATGGATATACCTGAGGAAGCAGTAAAAAAAATAGACAGCTTTTACAGCGATCATTCAGACAGCATATATGTATAGAAAAGAAGTGGATAAATGAGTGGATTTGATAAGCAGTTGGCAGGTGTTGAAAAGAAGCATGATGATATTGATTATACAGATGGTATTTTTTTCAGTCGTTTTTGCGAGCAGCTTGAAAGATACGGCAGCGGCGGTGAAATGCCTGATGGAATATCATCTGAACTCAGACAGCTTTTAGAATACCGGAGAGACAGACTTTCTGACAGACAGCTTACCTTTACAGAAGAGATCATGGGAGCAAAGCTGTCTGAAACAGAGGGCAGACAAAGTAAAGCAGGTATCTATCAAATAAAGCATATATCAAAAGCAATAAAACGTCGGTTCACTGTTAAGAATAACAGGGGAACCTCATATTCAGGAAAGGAAAATGTCAGACTGTGTGCTGATATCGTTACTGCTGAACCTCAGAATATCAGTGATGATCAGGAGTTTTGCTGCCCCAAATGCGGAAATATAGCAGGTCTCAGGCAGCTGGAGAAGGGCTGTGAAAGCTGTGGATACAGTTCCTTTGTTACAGGGCTGTTCCCCAGAGTACAGGGATTTTTTATTAGAAAAAGTGTATCACTTCACATAATAGATCTTCTTAAAACACTTCTTGTTGGTGCTGTTATTGGATTTGTTGTGGGAATTCCTATGATAGCAGTATCCATGATCGCTGAGATGCCTCCATCACTTGAAGGAAATGCACTTAAAACATTACTTTCAGATGCACTGATCATGCCTCTGAAATGTGCTCTTTTAGGTGCAGGTGCAGGGATCCTGACAATACTTGCAAGACTGATATACAATGAGGTCAAATATTCATCCCGGATAAGCAAGTCATCAGAAAGTGCCAAAAGCCTTAATACTTTTATGAAAAAATATGACAGAAGCTTTAATACAGAGCATTTTGAGGAAACAGTGGTCAAACTGATACAATTTGCGTTGTATTGCAAAGACGCAAAGGAGCTGACAGTTCTGCGAACTAATTCACCAATCAGGCAGTATCCTATAATTGATTCTGTATATACCGGTTTCATGAATGTAAAATCCATGTGTGCAAAGGAAAATATGTGTATACTGGATATTGAAGTATCAATGCTGGATCTATATGATCTGAGAACACGTTTTATCAGACAAGAGGATGTTTTTGCGGTACGGCTGCAAAGAAGTCTCTCTGCTGTAACCGATAAAAGTATGGAGCTTAAAAACACTGAATGTCCGGAATGTAAAAAGCATTTTGATGCACTCAGCTTTTCTCATTGCAGCATCTGCGGAAGGGAATTTCCGGTATGGGAGCATGAATGGGTAGTCAAGGATATAAAAATCAAATAGTTCAATTAAATAATTTAGGCTATAGAGTTATTGATTAAGGAGGAATTGTTATGAATGCACAGAAGTTTACTCAAAAGTCACTGGAAGCCATTAACAGGGCTCAGGAAACGGCAATAGAGTATCAGAATAATGCAATTGAGCCGGAGCATCTTGTTTACTCACTTCTGACACAGGAAAATGGTCTGATATCAGGTCTTATGTCAAAAATGAATATTGATAACAGTGCTATTTGTCAGTCAGTGCTGAATATCATTTCGCAGATGCCAAAGGTAATGGGAAGCGGACGGCAGAGCGGTACTGTTTATATTTCCAATGAAGCTGACAGAATTCTCATTGAATCGGAAAAGATAGCTTCTAACATGAAAGATGATTATGTTTCTGTAGAGCATATAATGCTTTCTTTGATCGACTCTCCCACCAATAAGCTTAAAGAGATTTTCAGAGCATTTTCTCTTGATAAGAATAAATTCCTTGCAGCTCTTACAGAGGTAAGAGGAAATACAAGAGTTACTAATCAGACCCCGGAAGATACCTATGATGTACTTGCAAAATATGGTCAGGATCTGGTTGAGCTTGCAAGGAATAATAAGCTTGATCCCGTTATCGGAAGAGATTCACAGATAAGGAACGTTATACGAATTCTTTCCAGAAAAACTAAAAATAATCCATGTCTTATAGGAGAACCTGGTGTTGGTAAGACTGCCATTGCTGAGGGACTTGCTCTGCGAATCGTAGCAGGTGATGTTCCTGACAGTTTGAAGGACAGAAAGATCTTCTCTCTTGATATGGGTTCACTTATAGCAGGTGCCAAATACAGAGGTGAGTTTGAGGAACGTTTAAAGGCGGTATTGCAGGAGATCAAAAAAAGCGAAGGAAAAATAATACTGTTTATAGATGAGCTTCATACCATCGTTGGAGCCGGCAAGACAGACGGCGCTATGGATGCGGGCAATCTGTTAAAGCCATTGCTGGCAAGGGGAGAGCTGCATTGTATAGGTGCAACAACTCTTAATGAATACAGGCAGTATATTGAAAAGGATGCGGCACTTGAAAGACGTTTCCAGACAGTACTTGTGGATGAACCAACAGTGGAGGATACCATATCCATATTGCGTGGTTTGAAGGAAAGATATGAGGTGTTTCATGGAGTTAAGATAAATGACAATGCACTTATAGCCGCTGCCGCATTGTCAGACAGATATATCAGTGACAGATTTCTTCCGGATAAAGCGATAGATCTTGTAGATGAAGCCTGTGCCATGATCAGAACCGAGATAGATTCCATGCCGACTGAGCTGGACGAGATACAGCGTAAAATAATACAGCATGAGATAGAGGAAGCGGCTCTTAAAAAAGAGGATGATAAGATCTCTGCGGAGCATCTGGAGCAGGTACAGAAGGAGCTTGCCTCATTACGTGACAGCTTTAACGAAATGAAGGCAAAGTGGGAAAATGAAAAAACAGCTATTAGTAAGGTACAAAAGCTTCGTGAAGAAATTGAGGATGTAAACAGTAAAATAGCCAAAGCTGAAAGAGAATATGACCTGAACAAAGCAGCTGAGTTGAAATACGGACAGCTTCCAAAGCTAAAAAAGGAACTGGAGGAGGAAGAAGAGATCGCAGAAAAGGCAAAGAAATCTGATTCTCTGCTTCGTGATAAAGTTACTGAGGAAGAGATAGCAAGAATAATTTGCCGCTGGACCGGTATTCCTGTTTCCAGACTAATGGAAGGTGAAAGGGAAAAGCTTTTGCATTTGGAAGACATACTCCATAAACGTGTTATCGGTCAGAAGGAAGCAGTGGAAAAGGTAAGTGAAGCTGTACTGCGTTCAAGAGCAGGTATACAGAATCCGCAGAGACCAATAGGTTCATTCCTGTTCCTGGGACCGACAGGTGTTGGTAAAACAGAGCTTGCAAAAACGCTGGCAGAAGCACTTTTTGATGATGAAAAGAACATTGTCCGTATCGACATGAGTGAATACATGGAGAAGTTCAGCGTGAGCCGTCTTATAGGAGCTCCTCCAGGATATGTTGGTTACGAAGAAGGTGGTCAGCTTACCGAGGCTGTACGCAGAAAACCTTACTCAGTCATACTTCTGGATGAGGTGGAAAAGGCTCACCCCGATGTTTTCAATATCCTGCTTCAGGTACTGGATGATGGCCGTATTACAGATTCTCAGGGCAGAACTGTAGACTTTAAGAATACCATAATCATATTGACTTCAAATCTTGGATCGCCCTATATTCTTGAAGGCGTAAATGACAAGGGTGAGATAGATGATGAAGCGAGAGCAAAGGTAGACTCTCTGCTAAAGCAGCAATTCAGACCGGAGTTTCTCAACAGACTGGATGAAATAGTATTCTATAAGCCATTGACTAAAAATGAGATATATGGAATCGTTGATCTTATGATAAATGATCTGAGAAAGCGATTGAATGAAAACCAGATAGATGTAGAGTTTACTGACAGGGCTAAGGATTACATTGTAGATGAGGGCTATGATCCCAACTATGGTGCAAGACCTCTCAGACGATTCCTCCAGCGTAAAGCTGAAACTTTGATTGCAAAGAAGATAATTGCTGATGATGTTGAACCCGGTACGGTATTAAAGATAGATTATGACGGCAGCCGGCTTACAATTGCATAAATAAATTAAGGCAACACTGCGCAAAGACCGCATAGAAGCTTTGCACGTCATCTGCCAGTGTTTCACCAAATCTTTGATTTGGATTGAAACACAAATGCCCTTGGGGTACGCCAGTATGCCTGCATCGATTTTGTACAAT
>CACZQG010000150.1 GCA_902783235.1 uncultured Ruminococcus sp. | reverse complement strand
TGATAAAATATGCAGTCATATTTAGTATCAGTGCTCCTGTCCATGCTGCTGCTTCTGCTATTGCAGTGGCAGTAAAGCCCATGCTGCTTATAAACAGAATGATAACAGCTATTCTCAGGATCATCTCCAGTATCCCTGACAGCATTGGAAGCATAGGCTTACCCATTCCCTGTACGCAGTTTCGGAATACAAACAGAAGATCTACCGCAAACAACATAATGCCACAGATAGGAAGGAATTCCGCTGCAAGAGATATTGTATCCTCGCTGTTTAGCATTAGTAAAGCCAGGCTTTCGGGGAATAATACCATTACAGCTCCCAGCAGGGCATAGGCGATAAGAGATATTTTGATGCAGACACCTATTCCTTCCTTGATACGGTCTATTCGTCCTGCGCCAAAATTCTGACCGGTAAATGCAGCCATTGAATGACCGGCTGTAAGTCCGGGAAGCATGAAGATATTTATGTATTTGCTGCAAGCCGAATAGGCTGAAGAATATATTACTCCCAGACCGTTTACAAAGTACTGGACAACTACACAGCCGATGGCAGTGATAGAGTTCATAAGTGCCATTGGCAGTCCGTTTTTGATAAGCAGAGCATTCATTTCCATATCAAAAGAAAGGTGCTCACGGCTGAGGGAAAGCTCCTTTATCTTAGTTATACGTCTTATGCATATACCTGCGGAAAAAAGTGTTGCTGCTACTGTTGCTGCGGCAGCACCATCTACTCCGGTATCCAGAATGAAGATACATACTATGTCAAGGATTATATTTATTACAGATGAAATTACAATTGCGATAAAAGGGGTTTTGCTGTCTCCGAGAGCCCTGAGAATGCTGGCACTCATGTTATAGGCTATAGTCGCTGCAAGTCCGCCGAAAATAATATATCCGTAGCTCAGACTGTCTTCGATTATCAGAGGAGAAGTCTGCATAAGCTCCATGATAGTTCTTAAAAATACAAGGCTTACAATAGTCAGGAATACAGCGATTATTACAGCTAGCTGTATAGAGGAAGCAAGTGAGCGTTTTAGTGCTTTTATATCCTTAGAACCATAATTCTGAGCTATAATAACAGAAAAACCGTTTGCCATTCCCATTGAAAACCCTATTATCAGGAATGTCAGGGAGGACATATTTCCTACAGCCGCAAGCGCATTGTCTCCAAGGCCTTTTCCAACTATAGCGGTATCAGCGAAATTATATATCTGCTGGAGCATATTGGTCAATAGCATGGGAAGGAAAAAGCTTAAAAGAATTTTTGATACCTTACCGGTTGTCATATCATTTGTTTTTGCTTTAGTTGCCATAATTACTACCTCCTTTTGCACTATTATACTCCCTATAGCAATTGAATTATATCAAAAATATTGTTTTTTTATCAAAATCATGGTATAATAGGAATAACATTATATTATCATATACAGAGGTACTTTACAAAGAGTGTGCGTCGGATGTAGCCGCCAAAGCGGGATCGTTCGGCTTATCACACTTTTCTCCGACATTAATGAATAAGGAGTTTATTATGAATACAGGCAGAGAACTGAATTACAGGCTTTATGTGCAAAAAATGGGCGGCTTTACCCGTATGCCGTTTTCCGATGAAATGGCAAGATATATAGATATACAGCAGGGAAATGTTGAGACAGTAAAGGAAAGATTTGATACTGTCAGGAAAAATTTCAGTGAGGGAAAAGGAACGTTGTCCGAGGATCCTGTACGCAATTTGCGGTATCATCTTATTGTATCTGCTGCTGTTATATCCCGGGTATGCGCGGCAGGTGGAATGAGCCATGATGAAGCATATACACTTGCAGATATATATATAAGAAGGTCAGACAAGTGCAATGATTATGAAAAGATGATGGATATATTCAGTGAGATGAGACTGGATTATGCAGAACGTATGCGTGATCTGAAAAAAAGCAATGTGATTTCTATTCATATCCGAAAATGCATAGACTATATTTACGATCATCTTCATGACGATCTTTCTCTTAATAAGCTGTCAGAGGTGGTAGGACTTGAAAGTACATATCTGTCCAAGCTTTTTTCAAAAGAAACAGGCACTCCAATAAAGCGTTTTATAATAAAAGCAAAGGTGAATACCGCAGAGAATCTTCTGAAATTTTCCGATCATTCAAGCTCAGAGATCGCTTTTGCACTCGGTTTTTCTTCTCAAAGTGCATTTATCAGCGTTTTCAGGAAGGAAACGGGTATGACTCCGAAGCATTACAGGGATGTTTTCTCAACGCATGAGATAATGTAGCTTTAAGTTATAAATAATGAATCCCCGGGAAAATAATTGGTATATGATATAGTGAATCATTCTGTACTTATGCTTGACAAACCATTGCAATAGTGATAAAATATAAGTAAGCTTATGCTAACTTATTATCATGAAAGCAGGGAAAAATATGAAAATAATTGAGATGAAGAATGGAAAAAAGCAGTATGGGAAGGGGGAAGCAGCGGTATTTGCCCTTGACGGCACTGATCTTTCCGTGGAAAGCGGAAAGCTGTATGTTATACTCGGACCGTCAGGTTCAGGTAAAAGTACTCTTTTGAATATGCTTGGAGGTCTGGACAGAATGGACTCCGGTACTCTTATGGTGGGAGGAAAGGATCTGACTGTGATGAACAGCAAGCAGCTTATGGAGTACAGACGTGAGGATGTAGGCTTTGTGTTCCAGTTCTATAATCTTATTCCGGACCTGACTGTTGAGGAAAATGTAAAGGTGGTTGAGGAGATCTCATCTGAGCCTCTGGATATAAATGAAGTTCTTCCGGCTTTAGGCATAGAGGAATATCGGTATCGTTTTCCCAAGGAGCTGTCCGGTGGTCAGCAGCAGAGAGTTGCCATAGCCAGAGCTATGATAAAGAACCCCAAAATTCTGCTTTGTGATGAGCTGACGGGTGCGTTGGATACACGTTCATCAAGGCACGTTCTGAGATTTATCGAAAAAGTGAATAAGCAGTATGGTACTACTATTATAATAATAACACACAATGAGATTATAGCAGGTATGGCGGATAACATCATACGGATAAAGGATGGAAAAATAGCCTCCAATGTGGAAAACCAACATAAGCTTACTGCGGATGAGCTTGAGCTGTAAGGGGGCGAAACTATGACACTCAATAAACGCTACAAAAGAAATCTGGGCAGCAGTCTGCCTTTTTACATAGCTTCGGTAATACTTACTGCAATATCACTTTTGGGCTTTTATCTTTTCTATATAGCAGGTACTGGTATTAATCGATACGGTGACAGTTTTTTTGCGGATCAGAAGCTTGAGGATGCCTCTTTTCAGACATATAAGCCCATTTCTCATACGGCTCTTCAGGAGCTGGAATCTATGTTCGGCGTTACACTTGAGGCAGAGCATTATGCCAATGTAGAAGACAATGGCATAACTATACGTCTTTTTACACAGAATAAAAAGATCGATATTCCTGCAAACGGTACAACAGATCATTTGGATGTATCCTTTGATTCAAATGAAAACCTGATCAGGATATCAGAGGGATATGCAGAAAACAATAATATATATCCGGGAGATAAAATAACCATACTGGGCAGGGAATTTGAAGTATATGATCTTTTTCTTCGTCCCGATTATCTGTATATGCTCCAGAACACAGATGACAGCTATAAGAATATTGAAACATTCTTCCTGGCATATGTCAATGAAGAGAAACTTAGTGAGCTTTGCGGCGGCGAACCTCTTGTGGATTATAAGGTAATATATGGTGAGAATACAGATAAAACAGCATTCAGAAAGTATATCAATGAAAACTATACCATGTATTCCTATCTGTCAGCTCAGGATAATCCCAGGATAACAATGGTACATGATCAGGCAGATCTGTTTATTCTTATGAGCTGGATATTGCTCGTACTGCTTCCTATGGTTACAGTTGCACTTATAAGTATAATTATTGGCAGAAAGGTACGTTCAGAGCAGAAAATTATAGGTACACTTACTGCAATGGGCTGCAAAAAGCTTCCGATCATGTGGCATTATTCGCTTCTTGCTGTTATTCCCGGTGTGCTGGGAGGAACTGTAACAGCGATATTTACCTTAATATTTGCACAGCCATACGGTGAATATTGCCTGGCAGATTATGAACCTATGAATGCGGAATTTACATTACCTGTTCCCATAGCTGTGGCAGGTATAATAATTCCGACCCTTATTTATCTTGCTGCTGCGATGAACAAGGTAAGAAAGCTTTTAAACAGTAATACTGTTGATCTTCTTGCCGGTACGGTTGGGAAGAAAGGAAAAGCACGTCGCATATTTGTCAAAAGCAAAATGAAGGTTAAGAGAAAATTTGCTTTTCGTTCACTTTTGGGTAATTCGGGACGGTCATTTGTAGTACTGCTTGGACTGTTTTTGGGTGCTTTTATAATATCCTTTGGTTTTGAGTTTATTGACTGTATTGAGGAAATAGGAGATGACGGCAGAACAGCTTTTGGCGAAATGCGGTATGAGTATATACTCAATGAGCTGGAAACAGGCACCCCCGAAAAAGGAGAGGCTGTTGCGGCTGTACAATTTGACTGTGAAGAAAAGGGCATAAGTCTTATAGGTGTACAGGAGGATACAAAGCTCTGGAAAACAAAGCTAATCAATGAAGATAATAATGCAAGTTTGCGGGGCCACTGGTATATCAGCAGTCTGGCATCAAATGTACTTGGAAAGAATAAAGGGGATAGTATTACAGTAAAGGATCACGCTACATTGGAGAGCTTTGATATAACAATTGACGGCGTTATTGAAAACAGCTATATGAAGTATATTGTATCCGATATTGACAGTGTTGATAATATGATCGGGCTGCCGGGAGGAACATATAACGGTATCATTTCCAAGGAAAGTCTGGATATAGACAGTTCACTTATTGCTTCTGTTTTTGATACTCATTCCATGTCTGATCAGATGGACTCCATGATGGAGGAAATG
>CACZQG010000149.1 GCA_902783235.1 uncultured Ruminococcus sp. | reverse complement strand
TGAGAGGTGAATGGCGTTGATTAGTGTAAACGACATCAGAGAAAGAAAATTTGAAAAAGCGGCATTCGGTTACAAGCAGGAGGATATAGACGAATTCCTTGAAGAGCTTGTAAAAGAGGTTGAGGGCATTGATGCTGAAAGAGATGACCTGAATACCAAGATACAGATACTGGCAGATAAGGTTAGAGAATACCGCCAGGATGAGGAAGCTTTGAAGGATGCACTTTTAGGTGCCCAGAAGCAGGGTCATCAGATAGTCGCAGAGGCTCAGGAAAAAGCGGACACTATCATCGCTAAGGCTGAACAGAGAGCGCAGGAGCTTATTGATGAGGCTACTGTAAGACATGATGAGGCGATGGAGAAAAACAGGCTGGCAATTGAGAAGGAAAAGGAAAATCTGAAGGATGCTCAGAAGCAGGTAGCTGATTTCAAGAGGAAGCTTTTTGATATGTACAAAACTCACCTTGAGATGATCTCAGCAATGCCGGAGGCGGAATTTGATGATGGGGATAGTATTGCGAAAAATGATCATAGCACACCTTCAAGGACTATGAGCAATTTTGAGGAGGAAGAGCCGCCAAAGCCCGATCCCTTCGCAACCACAAGCTTTTCAGCAAGAGCAGTAAAGGGCGGAGTATTCTCTGACCTTCAGTTCGGACAGAATCAGCCGGAGGCATCGGCTGCATCAACTACAGAGAAGAAAGAAGTATAAACAATGGATTACAATAACACCTTGAATTTACCCAAGACAGATTTCCCCATGAGAGGTAATCTGCCCAAGAGAGAACCCGAAACTCTTAAAAAATGGGAAGATGAAAGACTTTACTATAAAATGGTGGAAAACAATGAGGGTAAGCCCTCATATATACTCCACGACGGTCCTCCCTACGCAAACGGTACTATCCACCTGGGTACCGCACTTAACAAGACACTTAAAGACTTTATCATAAAGTATAAAAACATGAACGGCTTCCGTGCGCCTTATGTTCCCGGCTGGGATACTCACGGTCTGCCTATCGAGCTTAAAGCTATGAAGGATATCGGCGTTGAAAACGGTGCTATCCCTCCCACAGAGCTTCGTAAGCACTGTAAGGATTTTGCCATGAAGCACGTTGAAAGCCAGAAGGCACAGTTCAAGAGACTGGGAAGCCTGGGGGACTACGATGATCCTTACCTTACCTTAAAGCCGGAATATGAGGCAAGACAGGTAGAGGTTTTCGGTGAGATGGCTAAAAGGGGATATATGTATAAGGGTCTGAAGCCTGTTTACTGGTGTCCCGATTGTAATACTGCACTGGCGGAGGCTGAGATAGAGTACGCTAATGATCCCTGTAAATCTATTTATGTTAAATTCAACGTTGTGGATGATAAGGGCATATTCAAAAATGCAGGAGTCGATCCCTCCAAGGTATACTTTGTAATATGGACCACAACCACATGGACTATTCCCGGCAACCTGGCGATCTGTGTAGGTCCCGAATATGAGTACACACTTGTCAGGAACGGTGATGAGTACTATGTAATGGCACAGGAGCTGGTAAAGCCCACAATGGACGCTGCCGGCATTGAAAATTATACCACTCAGGGTATTTTCAAAGGTGCTGATCTGGAATATATAAAAACACAGCATCCTCTCTATGACAGACTTTCACCGGTAATTGTGGGAGATCATGTTACACTGGAAAGCGGTACCGGATGCGTACACACAGCTCCCGGTTACGGTGTAGAGGACTTTGAGGTGTGCAAGAACTATGATGATATCGGCATTATCGTCTGCGTTGATGCCAAGGGCTTGCAGACAGAGGAAGCCGGTGAATTTGCGGGACTGGACACAGATGCAGCAAATAAGGCTATCTTCAAAAAATTACAGCAGGTAAATGCACTTCTGGCATCTCAGGATATAGAGCATCAGTATCCTCATTGCTGGAGATGCAAGAGTCCTATCATATACAGAGCGACAGAGCAGTGGTTCTGCTCGGTAAAGGGCTTTAAGGATGATACGGTAAAGGCGATCGAGAATGTCAACTGGATACCCGAATGGGGCGAGGACAGGATCAAGGGCATGGTTCGTGACAGAAGTGACTGGTGTATCTCCCGTCAGAGAACATGGGGCGTACCTATCCCTATAATCTACTGTAAGGACTGCGGCAAGCCAATTGTTACGGATGAAACCATAAAGGCTATATCCGATCTTTTCAGGAAGGAAGGCTCGGATGCATGGTGGACAAGGGATGTAAAGGAATTTATCCCCGACTCCGTAAAGTGCGAATGCGGCTGCGGAGAATTTACCAAGGAATATGATATAATGGACGTGTGGTTCGACAGCGGTGTATCTCATACCGCAGTTATGGACGAATATGATTCTCTTTCATGGCCTGCCGATCTTTATCTGGAGGGAGCAGATCAGTACAGAGGCTGGTTCCAGTCATCACTTCTTACCTCCGTTGTATACAAGGGCACTGCACCCTATAAGAATGTCTGCACTCATGGCTGGGTAGTTGACGGTCAGGGTAAGACTATGCATAAGTCCCTGGGAAATGGTATAGATCCATCAGAGGTAATAGACCAGTACGGTGCTGATATATTAAGACTCTGGGTAGCATCCTCCGATTATCATTCGGATATAAGGATCTCAAAGGAGATATTAAAGCAGCTTTCCGATTCATATAAGAAAATAAGAAATACAGCAAGATTTATCCTGGGTAATCTGTCCAATGGTGACGGCTTTGATCCCGATAAGGACAGCGTGACCGATGATAAGCTTCTTGAAATAGATAAGTGGGCTATAATGCGTCTGGACAGCCTTATTGATAAGGTAAAGGGCGGATATGACACATTTGATTTCCATATTGCGCTTCACAGTATACACAATTTCTGTGTAACTGATATGTCAAACTTCTACCTTGACATAATCAAGGACAGACTTTACTGCACAGGGGAAAAGTCACCTGAGAGAAGAGCGGCGCAGACTGCTATGTACAGGATACTCAGCGGTGTTGCAAGACTTATCGCTCCTATCATGTCCTTTACGGCTGAGGAGATCTGGGGCTGTCTGCCTCATTGTGAGAGTGACAATACACAGAGTGTATTCCTCAATCAGATGCCCGAAAAATCAGGAATGAGCTTTGACAGTGATTTTGTTTCCAAGTGGGAATTTATTTACGGTATAAGAGAATCAGTAAATAAGGTACTGGAAGAAAAGAGAAATGAAAAGCTCATAGGCAAGTCACTTGAAGCACAGATAGTTGTTCACTGCAATAGCGGCAGGAAGAATGATTTTGAAGCAGTTGCAGAGCAGCTGAAGGATATACTTATCGTATCAGGCGTATCTGTCGCAGATGACGGCGGCGACGAGCCCACATACGAGGTTGTAAAGGCACAGGGAGAAAAGTGCGAGAGATGCTGGTGCTACTCGGAAACAGTAGGTGAAAATAGTGAGCATCCCACACTTTGTCACAGATGTGCCAAGGTGGTTTCAGAGTAAAAATATTATAGGCAACACCGCACAAAGACCGCTTGGAAGCTTTGCACGTCATCTGCTTGCAGATTTTCCTTTATCTTGCACAAAATCTC
>CACZQG010000148.1 GCA_902783235.1 uncultured Ruminococcus sp. | reverse complement strand
TATCCATTTTTTTTTTTTTTTTAAAAAATCAAAAGCCTGACGGTGGCTCATGCGGAGAGGTCCCCGCATTTCAACCGATCCGTCGGGCTTTATATGAATTGAAATAGTTTTTCGTTTTGAGCGTATTACAGATATGTTTTCAAATGAAATATCCATCAGAATTTTTTCCTCCAAACCGATGGTGAAACAAGAATTATCAAGGGGAGACATTCAAGTCGTCCCAAAAGCATATCAATTGACAGGACTACCTTGGAAAAAGATGAGAAAAATCCGAAATTATCCATAGGACCTACATCTCCGATTCCCGGACCGATGTTGTTTATACAAGTGGTAACAGCTGAAAATGTAGTTCCAAAGTCACGATTGTTCAAAGATAAAAGCATCAATGATACAAATAAAAACAGGATATATATGATAAGATAATATTGAACGCCATGTACCACATCTATGTCTAATGTCTTGTCATCAGTTTTGACTATGTTTACTGATTTGGGATGAATGATCTTTTTCATGTATTTTACAGCACTTTTAAACATTATGACCAAACGCTGTACTTTGAGTCCGCCTCCGGTTGAACCGGCGCAGGCACCTATGTACATCAGGATTATCAATATCATCTGTGAGAACATAGGCCATGTTTCATAATCGGCAGTTGCATAGCCTGTAGAGGTCATAATGGAAGCTACCTGGAATATAGCCTGACGGAAGCTTCCGGAAAGAGAGCCTACTGCACTATAGATATTGCTCATTATCAAAAATGTTGATACGGCAATTATTATAAGATATACCTTTATTTCGGTGTTTTTGCGGACTTCTCTGAATCTTCTTATCAACAGGAAGTAGTAAAGACTGAAATTAACACCGAACAGTATCATTGAAACGGTCAGAACGCCTTCGATATATGCGGAATTGTAAAATGCTACACCTGCATTTTTAATGCCGAAGCCACCGGTACCTGCCGCACCCATTGCATGACATACGCTGTCAAAAAACGGCATATCCCCTAACATAAGGAAAATCACAGTAAGTACAGTAAGAACAGCATAGATGATATACAGATACATAGCAGAGTTTTTGCCCTTGGGAACGATTTTTCCAACCTGAGGACCGGCACATTCCGCCTTCATAAGGTACATTGCACCATTAGATGAGGGGAGTATGGCTATAGCCAGTACAAGTACACCCATACCGCCCACCCAGTGAGTAAAGCTTCTCCAGAAGATCATTCCCTTGGAAAGAGCTTCAATGTCCGAAAGAATGGTAGAACCGGTGGTGGTAAAGCCGGATATGCTTTCAAATACCGCATCAAAAAAATTAGGTATCTCTCCGCTTATAAAGAAAGGCATAGCCCCAGCAATGGGGTAAACTATCCACAATAGAGCGGCTATAACAAGTCCTTCCCTGGCATACATATGCATAGATCTTGGTTTTATCACTGACATTGGAAGTGAAAGTAAGGCGATACCTCCTGCAACCATCACAAATGTCAGAGCAGTATCATACTCATTGTACCACAGGCTTACCGCAGCCGGAAGCAAAAAAAGAGCAGAACCGAAAAGCATTATTTTTGAAAGGTAGTGAAATACCAGTGTTTTATTCATTTTCCTACTCCCTTTATCTCAGAATATCCTTGATAGCTGTGAATCTGTGATCCTTTGTGACAATAATTACTGAGTCACCCAGCTCGATGGAATCATTACCGTTGGGAATGATAATTTCACGGTTCCTGAGTATTGCACAGATCAGTATATTTTTTTTGAGCTTCATTTCCCTGAGCTTAGTGCCCACAAGCCCCTCCAGATTCTCACGGATCTTGAATTCTATCGCTTCAACCTTATTACCCACAAGGTTATAAAGGGATTCGATACTGCTGTCATTGGTATTTTTCAGCGAGCGTATATATCCCATGAGATAATTTGTTGCCAGATGTCTTGGGGAAATAACACTTTCAAGACCTATTTGTCCTGCTAAGTCGATATAGCTTTCACGATTGACTTTTGTGACGACCTTTGCTTTGATGTGCTGTTCGGCATATAGGGACATTATCATGTTTTCTTCATCTATACCTGTAAGAGCTACATATGCATCCACATCATCTATTCCCTCTTCACGGAGTACTTCCTGGTCACTGCCGTCGGCGTTTATGATTATAGCCTTTGGAAGCAGCTCTGCAAGCAGGGCACATCTGTCAGGATCTCTGTCTATTATTTTTACGTGCATACCCATTTTGATCAGACTGTTAGTAAGATAGTAGGCTATTCGTCCGCCGCCGACTATCATAACGCTTTTGGTCTTTGTTTTTAGCAGACCGTTTGTATTGAAAAAGCGTTCAATTTCTGTATGAGCAGCACAGATATGTATTCTGTCTCCCTTTTGAAGAACAAACTGTCCATCGGGGATAAATACCTCCTGATCTCTCTGAACGGCACAGATCAGGAACTGCATTTTTGTTTTCTTGTACATTTCCGCAAGTGTGAGACCGATAACCGGTGCGGTCTCAGGCACAACGTGTTCAACCAGCTCCAGTCTTCCTTTCTGGAATACCTCCACCTTGGCGGCGGCGGGAAAAATCAGAACACGGAGTATCTCCTCAGCAGAGGATAGCTCAGGATTCAGAACCATTGAAAGACCCAGATCCTCTCTTATAAGGTTGATCTGACCGAAGTAGTCGGGAGTCCTTACACGGCAGATAGTTCTTTCAGCTCCCAGTTTTTTAGCTATAAGACAGCATAGCATATTAAGCTCGTCACTGGGAGTGGCAGCAATAACAAGTCCTGCTTTGTTCACACCTGCCTCCAGCTGTATGGAAACAGTGGCACCATTGCCCTCAACACACATGATATCCTGTCTGTCAATGACCTTTTTCAGTGCGGCAGCTTTATTATCCACCACAGTAATGTCATGACCTTCTTCAACCAACAGCTCTGACAGTGTACTGCCCATCTTGCCATTGCCAATTATTACTACGTTCATATTATCACCTTAAATTATTATTTGGTTATAGGTAACACCACATAAATACTGCATAACGTATCATACGTTATATAGGTGTAAATGCTTTGGTGGTACGTCAGTATGCTTGTGCAGGTCTAATTAAATATAAAATAACCGACCTTGCAGCTGCCGCATGATACTTGAGCGGCGTTGCTTATATTCTCCAAATTAATATTATATCACAATTATATATTATTGTCAAATTTATATTTCCTGCTTTACAGCTGCTTTTCGTGCTCATAACTGCCATATCGATCAACATATGAGCGAAACTAAAAGTTTATGCGGAGCTTTTTTCAAAAAGAGACCTTTTCATTTCTTTTAATTGGATATTACCGTCCAAATAACAATGGTCGGAACGATGTAACTTTCGTTCCGACCATTGCTAATGCTTTTATTGTTGTACAGTATTATTTAAAATATTTTACGCCATTTTCAAATATAAGCTGATCCTTAACACCGGGTACATTTTTGCATACATTCTCGCCTATACGCTCGCTGTGACCCATCTTGCCCAGTACTCTTCCATCAGGTGATGTGATGCCTTCTATAGCGTCCATAGAGGTATTGGGATTGAAGTGTATATCCATTGAAGGTCTGCCCTGAGTATCAACATACTGTGTTGCTATCTGACCATTATTGGCGAGCTTCACAATAAGTGATTGAGGTGCAACAAATCTTCCTTCACCGTGGGAGATAGCTATTGTGTGTATATCTCCGGGGGTGGAGCTCATGAGCCATGGGGACTTGTTGGAGGCTATCCTTGTATTTACCATCATGGACTGATGTCTTGCAATGGTATTGAAGGTTAGGGTAGGAGATTCGCTTGTCATGTCGGTGATCTCACCGTAGGGAACAAGACCCAGCTTTATAAGTGCCTGGAAACCATTGCATATACCCAGCATCAGACCATCACGTTTTTTCAGCAGCTCATGTACAGCATCCTTGACCTTGGGATTTCTGAAAAATGCTGTTATGAACTTGCCGCTGCCATCAGGTTCGTCGCCACCTGAGAAACCACCGGGTATCATTATCATCTGCGACATGGATATAAGCTTTACAGCTTCGTTTACCGAATCCTCAATGTCTGTTGCGCTCAGGTTCTTTACTACCATTACATGAGGCTCAGCACCTGCACGCTCAAATGCCCTGGCAGTATCATATTCGCAGTTTGTTCCCGGGAAAACAGGGATAAATACCTTTGGTACTGCTGTTTTAATGATGGGAAATGCTCTTTTTGCAGCATTGTGTTCATATGCCTCTACAGCAGAGCCTGTAGTTTTTATGCGGCAGGGGAATACCGGTTCCAGCTTCTCCTCCCAGGTTTTCTGCAGAGATTCCAGGGACAGGGTGCAGTTCTGGGTAAAGATATTGTAATCGTGAATGGTTTTTCCTATTACTTCTTCGCCCTCTATAGCTTCACCATTGAGCTCAATGATAAATGCACCATAGCATGGCATGAATAATTCCTGATCGCTGAGCTTCTTTGAGAATTTGAATCCGATCTTATTACCGAAGCACATTTTTGCTATACCTTCAGCCACACCACCGTTTGAAAGTGTCCATACGGATACAGCTCTGCCTGAGCTTATCATTTCCTCAACTTTGGTGAAAACGTTCTTTACACTTTCAAATACCGGCAGACCGTTCTGGTCATATTCAGGTCTGAGCTGTATTACAGTGCTGTCTTCGCTCTTGAATTCAGGTGAGATCACCTTTTTAGCTGATGCGGTATTAATAGCAAAGGATACAAGGGTAGGGGGAACGTCGATATTCTCAAATGTTCCGGACATGGAATCCTTACCGCCGATTGCACCGCATCCCATTTCCAGCTGGGCTTTAAAAGCACCCAGAAGAGCTGCCATTGGCTTGCCCCAGCGTTCGGGATCATTTTGAGTTCTTTCAAAGTATTCCTGGAATGTCAGATAACAGCCCTTATGACTGCCGCCGGCTGCCACCACTTTTGCAATGGATTCAACAACAGCGGTTACAGCACCGTGATACGGGCTTTTTTCGCTGATAAAGGGATCAAATCCCCAGCCCATTACAGAGCAGGTATCTGTCTGACCGTGCAGTACGGGTATCTTGGCAGCCATAGCCTGTGTCGGTGTCATCTGATACTTACCGCCGAAGGGCATAAGCACTGTAGATGCACCGATTGTGGAGTCGAATTTTTCTATAAGACCCTTCTGAGAACATATGTTCAGATTTGCCATAAGTGCGTCCCATCCCTCTGCATTATCGCTGTAGGGGCAGGCAGGGGCGGAACCCGGTGTCTTGATCTTAATATCGGTATGCTTTACAGCACCGTTTGAATTGAGAAATTCTCTGGAAAGGTCAACAATAGTTACGCCGTTCCAGTTCATTTGCAGTCTGTTGGTATCAGTAACATCAGCTACTACAGTAGCTTCCAGATTTTCCTTATGTGCTTCCGCCAGGAATTTTTCCGAATCCTCTTTGGCTATAACAACAGCCATTCTCTCCTGAGATTCACTGATGGCTATTTCAGTACCGTCGAGACCTTCGTATTTCTTTGGTACAGCATTCAGATCAATAATAAGACCGTCAGTCAACTCACCAATTGCAACAGATACACCGCCGGCACCAAAGTCATTACAGCGTTTTATCATTCGGGTAACTTCCGGATTTCTGAAAAGTCTCTGGAGCTTTCTTTCTTCGGGCGGATTGCCCTTCTGAACCTCTGCGCCGCAGCTTTCAAGGGATTCAAGTGTATGGGATTTGGATGAGCCTGTTGCACCGCCGCAGCCGTCACGACCGGTTTTTCCGCCGAGAAGTACTACTATATCGCCGGGAACAGGGGCTTCACGTCTTATATTCTCTGCGGGTGCAGCACCTACTACTGCGCCGATCTCCAGTCTCTTAGCTACATACCCCGGGTGGTATACTTCCGATACATGACCGGTTGCGAGACCGATCTGATTGCCGTAAGAGCTGTATCCGTTGGCGGCTCCCACGGTGATCTTTCTTTGAGGAAGCTTGCCGGATATAGTATCCTCCACCGGGACAAGAGGATTGGCAGCACCTGTGACTCTCATTGCCTGATAAACATAGGAGCGTCCCGAAAGAGGGTCTCTTATAGCACCGCCAAGGCAGGTAGCGGCACCGCCGAAGGGTTCTATTTCAGTGGGATGATTGTGGGTCTCATTTTTGAACATGAGTATCCAGTCTTCATCACCATTTTCTGTATCAACCTTGATCTTAATTGAACAGGCATTGATTTCTTCGCTTTCATCAAGATTCTGAAGCTTTCCGTCAGCTTTCAGCTTTTTAGCGGCAAGTGTCGCCATATCCATGAGGGTAACGGGTCTGTCACTGCGTCCGAGCTCTTTTCTTATCTCAAGGTAGCTGTCATATGTGTCCTTGATATATGGAGCAGCTATATCAACATTTTCGATATTTGTGGAGAATGTGGTATGACGGCAGTGATCCGACCAGTAGGTATCGATCATTCTGATCTCTGTTATAGTAGGATCACGCTTTTCTGTATCACGGAAATATGACTGGCAGAATTTAATATCGTCAAAATCCATTGCAAGGCCAAATTCCTTGATAAATGCTTCAAGTCCCTTGTCGTTCAAGCGTATGAAGTTTTCAAGTATCTCTACCTTTTCGGGAATATCATAGTTTGTATCAAGAGTTTTCAGCTTTTCAAGGGAAGCCTCACGGCTTTCCACAGGATTTATGAGATAGGATCTGATCCTGTCAAATTCTTCGTCTGTTATTCTGCCTTCAATTATATAGATCTTAGCATTTTTTACACGGCAGCGATCCTTTTGAGTCAGTATCTGTATACACTGCTCACCGCTGTCTGCACGCTGATCAAACTGACCGGGGAGAAATTCTGTGGCAAAAACTCTTTCATCATTTATAAGTACCGGCATCTCATCGTATGTGACATCTACAGGAGGCTCGGAAAATACGGTATTTACCGACATTTTGAAGTCCTGTTCGGTTATTCTGTCAACATCATAGCGATTGAGTATCCGGAGCCCCGATATGCTGATACGAAGTGCTGTGCGAATATCACTGAGCACAGATGCCGCTTCAACGGCGTATTCGGGTCTCTTTTCAACGTAGATTCTGAATACAGACATTTTTTTCTCCATTCTCCGCAAAAAAAGATTTTTTCGGACGGTATATTTGCGGAAAGTACCGTTCGCTTTTTACTGCACTATCTCACCGATACAGCAGTTATTCTCACTACTTATTATTTTAACACAAAATATCTCTTTTTTCAAACTTTTTTTAAAATTTTTTTCGGGAATTTTAATAAGCGTGTAATCCGGGGTATGACCTATGTGATTATCCGGGTCTCTTTCCCTTTCAAACAGTACGGGAAATACCTTGCCTACAAGATTATCATGGTGTATTCGGGACAATTCATCCCCCAGTGTCCGAAGCTCTTTCATGCGCTGCGTTTTTGTACTTTCGGGTATCTGCCGGGGCATACTGTCTGCTGCGGTGCCTTTTCTCCTTGAATAGGAAAAAACGTGAATCCTTGCAAATCCCACCTTCCGGGCAAATTCAAGAGTCTGTGCAAAATCCTCATCTGTTTCTCCGGGGAAGCCTACCATAATATCAGTGGTTACGGAGCAGTCCGGGAATGTATCTCTGATCTTCTTTACAAGATCGTAGTATTCGCCGCAGGTATAATGCCTGTTCATTGCTTTAAGGGTCTTGTCACAGCCGCTCTGAAGGGACAGATGAAACTGCGGACAGAATTTTTTTTGAGCCGCAAGGCGTTTCAGGTCATCATCGGTCATCATTTCCGGCTCGATGGAACCCAGTCTGACACGTTCCACACCATCTATGCTGCATACAGCTTCAACAGCGTCGGCAAGGGTACAGCTTATGTCTTTGCCGTAAAACATAAGGTTTATCCCCACCAATACGATTTCCTTGTGTCCTTTTGAAGCGAGTACTGTGATCTCCTCTTTTACCTTATTGAGAGGCTTTGAGCGGCATCTGCCACGGGCATAGGGTATAAGACAGTAGGAGCAGAATCTGTCACACCCATCCTGGATCTTGACAAAGGCTCGTGTTTTATTTCGGAATTCAATGCATTCCATGACTTCAAAGGGATCGTCCTTTTTATACTCCTCAATATTCATTATGGTGTCTTGCTTTCTGATGTATTCTTTCACCAGAGATGGGATAGCCTGTCTGTTTTTGGTTCCTGTAACTATATCTGCTTCTGTGGCAAGCACTGCCTTGTTGCTGCTTGCCTGGGGCATACATCCTGTGAGTACCGTGATGGCATTCGGACAGCTTTGTCTTGCTTTTCTGAGAGCGTGAAGGCTCCTGCTGTCTCCCGATGCTGTGACTGTACAGGAATTTACTACAATTACTTCTGCATCTGTCATGGAGGCTGTAACGGTAAAGCCTTTTTCCTCAAACAGCTTTTTCATGCACTCGGTCTCATATTGGTTTACTTTGCATCCAAAGCTCAAAAAGAATACTTTCATATATCTCTGCCTTTCGTCGATGTGTACAATTATAATTCAACATAGTTGTACATCATGCACTAACAAACATTTTGAATAAAATGGAATAAAACTTAACAATTACATTATACTAAATTTACGAATTTTTTTCAATCATATTGACAATATTTTTTTTTAGTGGTATTATATGTATAGCGGAGGGGAATTAAAAAAGGTTCACTCCGCAGGATTATAGAAGAAGAAAAAACAATGAAAAACAGGAGGTAGGTTATTATGACAAAGTACACAGTTTCACTTCGTGAGATCAATGACGTTAAGAATTTTGTAAACATCGTTATGAAGTATGATTTTGATGTTGATCTCGTTTCGGGAAGATATGCCGTAGACGCTAAGTCTATCATGGGCATTTTCAGTCTTGACCTCTCTAAGCCCATCGAACTTATAGCTCACACCGATGAACCTGGCAGCTTTGCTGATGATATTGCAAAGTATGTCGTTAAGTAATGCAGAAGATCATCTTGACACATAAAAATTCCGTCTTTGCTTTGGCAAAGGCGGTTTTTTTCGTATATTTTCCCGGCTTGTCTCATATTATCTTTTAAGGCGATACAGTACAAAGATTGTGCGTCATTGCCTGTAGAGATACCATTGGAGATGATATAGGAGCTGATGATATGAAGAGGATGGCTTTTTTTCTTGCGGCAGCATTGTTTTTATGTACGGCAGTTGTATTCATGCCTGAAATTAATGCACATAATAAAGCAGAAAAACGTGAGATAAAGCATATACTGTGTACTGCACTTTCAGAAAATGCAACAGGTACGGTAATAAAGGGGAGCAATGAGCAGAAACGTGTACCGCAGGGCTTTCTTCCAAAGCTTATGAGCGTATTGCTCACAGCGGAGGCGATTGAAGAAGGGAAGCTGTCGGCTGATGATACTGTTGTGGTGGGAAATGAAGTTGAAAATACTGTGGGTGCTGTAATATGGCTGACTCCGGGTGAAAAAATATCCGTTGATGAGCTGTTGAAGGGGGTTATCATCGGAAATGCAGGGGATGCGGCGCAGGTGCTTGCAGTATGTGTTTCTGGCAGTGAGGAGGAATTTGTTGATGCCATGAATGCCCGTGCCTTTGAGCTGGGTATGCATGATACAGTGTATCAAAGCTGCGGAGGAAATGATGAACCCTCCGAGTATACCACTGCATCGGATATGACAAGGCTTGCTGCTGAGCTTGTTAGGCATACGGAACTCAGAAAGTATTTTACTGCGTGGAGAGACAGAGTTCGTGGCGGTGAGACAGAGATAGTCAATGAGAATCGCCTTGTACTTGACTATGAGGGGACGACCGGTCTTAAAGCCTGTCACAGCCCTCAGGCAGGAAATATACTTATTCTTTCCGCCGAGAGGAACGGCAGCACCTTTACTTCTGTTATTCTTGGCTGTGATGATGAGGAAGAACGGTTTAAGATGGGTAAAAAAATGCTGTCGTCTGCTTTTTCCTCATATAAGGTCACTACTCCGGATTTTTCCAACGAGTTTATACGACCTGTTGCAGTACATGGGGGAATTGAAGGATCTGTTATGGTGGGGGCAGGGGATATAAGCGAGCTTGTTGTTCCCGGATCCGGAGGTGAGATATCTGCATCTGTGCTGATACCCGAATATATCGATGCACCGGTAAAGAAGGGTCAGAAGATAGGATGTATCGGTTTTTACAATGGTAAGACCCTTTTGTGTGAGACTGCACTTGTTGCTATGTCAGATGTGAAAAGTAAGGATCTGAGCTGGTCATTGGCAAAATGTTTGACAGTTTTGTACAAATAAAAGAGACGTAAATAGTTAGTTTCTACAATTATCAACTTACATCTTGCAAATATTACGGAAATATAGTAAAATATAAGTATGAAAGAGTAATTATATATGCTGGCAGCTTAAATGCTGCTGCATGAACTGGAGGAAACGTAAAATGTCTTTAAGATTAAACGACAAGTATGTACGGAAATTTGTAAGTGATGAAGAAATGAACGGCATAAAGGTCCAGACAGAGGCCGCTGCCAAAATACTTCATGACAAGACCGGTCTGGGAAATGATTTTCTCGGTTGGCTGGATCTTCCTGTAGACTATGATAAGGAGGAATTTGCAAGAATCAAGGCTGCTGCCGAAAAGATCAAGAAAAATTCCGAAGTGCTTATCGTTATAGGCATAGGCGGATCTTATCTTGGTGCAAGAGCTGCTATTGAGCTTTTAAAATCCCCTCTTTACAACAATATGAAGAAGGATACTCCTGATATTTATTATGTGGGCAACAGCATCAATCCTACATACCTCAAGGAAGTTATTGATATTTGCGAGGGAAGAGATATTGCTGTAAACGTTATATCAAAGTCCGGTACCACTACTGAGCCTGCACTGGCTTTCAGGATCTTTAAGAAGATCGTTGAAGACAAGTATGGCAAGGATGGCGCTAAGGACAGAATATTCTGTACTACTGATAAGGCAAAGGGTACATTGAAGAGCCTGGCTGACACAGAAGGATATGAGACATTTGTTATCCCTGATGATGTAGGAGGACGTTTCTCTGTTCTCACAGCAGTAGGACTTCTCCCTATCGCTGTTGCAGGCTGTGATATTGATGGCCTTATGAAGGGCGCAGCACAGGCAAGAGAAGACTTTACAAAGGATTTTGACAATAATGACTGTTATAAATATGCAGCACTCAGAAATATACTTTACCGCAAGGGCAAGTCGGTGGAAATGATGGTTTCCTATGATCCTGCATTTGTAATGATGTCCGAGTGGTATAAGCAGCTTTTCGGTGAATCGGAGGGCAAGGACAATAAGGGTATATTCCCGGCTTCCGTTACTTTCTCTACCGATCTTCACTCAATGGGTCAGTTTATCCAGGATGGTTCAAGAGTTATGTTTGAAACTGTAGTGGATATCAAGGAGCCAAAGCAGGATATCTTCCTGGAGGATGACAAGGAAAACCTTGATGGTCTTAACTTCCTTACCAATCAGAATATGTCTGTAGTCAACAGAAAAGCATTTGAAGGAACAGTGCTTGCACATACAGAGGGTAATTGTCCCAACATTATTCTTGAACTGGACAAGATCGATGAAGTAAATCTCGGCTATATGATCTACTTCTTTGAAAAGGCGTGTGCTGTTTCAGGCTATATCCTTGGTGTTAATCCCTTCAATCAGCCCGG
>CACZQG010000147.1 GCA_902783235.1 uncultured Ruminococcus sp. | reverse complement strand
GAGGCATTTTCCAGTATTTTATACTGTACATCCGGAAGCCTGTCAAACTCTTCAAAATTCTTGTATTTTATCTCCGGCTTGCGTCTGATAACTCCCAGTCCCGAGCATGGTACATCACAGAGTATCTTATCAGCCGCAGGCATTTCCTCGTTAAAAGACCAGGCATTACCCATATTTGCCTTAATGGAACGGAGCCCCAGTCTTTCGCATCCGTTGTCTATGAGATGCACTCTGTTTTCGTGAAGATCAAAGGCGTATATCTCTGCTTTATCTCCTGCCAGCTCAGCCATGGTAAAGGATTTTCCTCCCGGAGCAGCACACATATCCAGCACTACCTCTCCCGGCTTGGGATCCACTGCCATACAGCACAGCTGTGAGGCTATATCCTGTACATGGAACAGTCCCTCCATAAATTCATCTGTATACTGCACATCTCCCGTGGATATTTCCACACACCAATCTATCTCTGTACGCTTAGGATTCAGCAGCCTGATCTTCTCCATAAGCTCCGACTGGCTTCCCTTCAGGGAATTGAGCCTTATAGTCACAGGCGGCTTACCCACCGAGCCCTTCAGCAAGGATACAGTTTCCTCATAGGTATAGCTTTTAAGCAGCATCTCCACCATCAGTCTTGGTACGGAATACTCCACCGAAAGCTTCATATTAGGATTTTCGGGATAAAATATTTTCTTTTCATCACGGATGAAGTTTCTCATGACAGCGTTTACAAAGCCTGCAAGCTTGGCAAGCTTCATTTTCTTAGCTATCTCCACGCTTTCATTTACAGCAGCATTATCAGGCACTCCATCCATATATTTAAGCTGATATACTCCAACACGAAGAATATTCACCACATTTGGATTTATCTTGTCCAGCCTTTTCTTGCTGTATTCCATTATGATATGGTCAAGAGTTATCTTTCTTTCAAGAACACCGTAATACAGGGCTGTACAAAATGCCCTGTCCTGAGGTGAAAGCATAGTCTCTTTAAGAGCCTGATCCAAAACTATATTGGAATAACCTCCCTTAGAGAAGGTCCTTCCCAAAAGCTTTACAGTAACAGCTCTTGCGTTATTTAAAGTATCCATAAGCATTAACCTAATTTCTGTCCAACAGTCAGTTTTCGTCCTCTCAAAAAGCTGTCGGTACTCATTCGTTTACCGCCCTCGTACTGTACCTCAAGAAATGTTACAGTCTTCCCGTCACCGCAGGCAACAGAAAAACTGTCTTTATCGGTAACCGTACCGGCTTCGGCTTGTGTTTCGCCGCCTAAACGGCTTCTGTATATTTTAAGGCGCTTACCATCCAGCATAGTAAATCCTGTAATGCCCCTTATTACATTGTGTATATGCTCTGCTGTATCGTTGAAGTCCAGAGCACTCATTTCCTTTGTTATCATCTTAGCGTAGGTGGAAAGAGAATCATCCTGCTTTTTCGGCTCCAGACTGCCGTTTTCCACCGCCTTTACCGTTTGGATCAGTACCTCGGCTCCCATCACAGCAAGTCTGTCATGAAGCTGGGAAGCAGTCTCATTCTCATCAATATCTGTTTCAGCTGCAATGAGCATATCTCCTGTATCCAGCCCCTCCTCCATCATCATAGAGGTAACACCCGTCTTAGCCTTGCCGTCCAGTATACACCGCTGTATAGGAGCCGCTCCTCTGTATTCCGGCAGAAGTGAAGCGTGTATATTAATACATCCGTATTTCGGAAGTTCCAGTACCTCCTTTGGAAGTATCTGACCGTAAGCCACCACTATTATAAGATCGGGGGAGATTTTATTCAATATCTCCATTGCATTCTCTGCATCCTCACCCTTTCTGAGTGAAAGGGGCTGATATACTTCTATGCCCTGCTCCTGAGCCGTTACCTTTACAGGCGGAGGTATCATCTTATAGCCCCTGCCCTTGGGTCTGTCAGGCTGAGTAAACACAGCAGGCACATCATATCCGTTATCTGTCAGTGCTTTAAGGCATGGAACGGAAAAATCCGGTGTTCCCATAAATACTATCTTCATTTTTCCTCCAACTCCTTGGGATCGACTCTCTCTTCAATAAGCCCTACAAACAGATTACCGTCCAGGTGATCATATTCATGGCAGGCACACTGGGCTCCCAATTCCTCCAGATCCACCTCATAGTATTCTCCATATCTGTTCTGTGCTTTCAGATGGCACTTCATGGGTCGTGTAACATATCCCCAGTCATTAGGGCAGGACAGACATCCCTCCAGCACTCTCTGCTTTCCTTTTCGCTTGGTTATCTCCGGATTTATGCATTCCAGCATTTCGTCTCCCAGATCCATAATAAACACTCTTTTAAGATATCCTACCTGTGGTGCTGCAAGACCAACACCCTCAGCCTTTCTCAGAGTTTCTATCATATCATCCAGAAGCTGATGCAGCTTCTCGTCGAATTTATCCACCGGCTTGCAAACCTTTGAAAGTATGGGGTCTTCCTTTGTAACAATATTTCTAAGTGCCATTTTAATTAATTCCCTTTCTTTGATGACCGGCTGCCGGCTATCACTGCGGCAGGCAGTCATTTATACTCCTATATCGCCGTTCATATCCAGAAACAATGACACATCTCCGGGCTTTTTTTCCCCTGCCATCTGAAGCAGCTTCCTTGCAAAGCATCGGAAATCGGCGGTATTTTTGCATTTTATGATCAAACGGTATCTGTATTTGCCGTTTATTTTTCCATATGAGCACCTTATAGGTCCCAGCACACGGAGGGGTATATTGATCCCCTTTGATGTAAGCTTTTTTATAATACTCAGGATCTCGGCTGAAAGCTGCTGTGCCTTTTCCTCGTGAGGACTTGTTATGCCCACAACGCATATATCGCACACAGGGGGAAACAGAAGTGCCTTTCTTATGGATATCTCCTCATTGTAAAAGCCCCTGTAATTCTGTCCTGCTGCAAGCTCCAGCACATAATGATCCGGCATGAACGTCTGGAGATACGCTCTTCCTTTTTTGCTGCCTCTGCCGCATCGCCCCACTACCTGAGCGGTGAGGGAAAATGTCCTCTCGTAGCTTCTGAAATCCCCTGCATAAAGTGCCTTGTCTATGGACATGACCCCCACAAGGGTCACATTGGGAAAATCAAGACCCTTGCCTATCATCTGGGTACCTATCATTATGTCATATTTTCCCTTTGAAAAGTCCTTAAATCCCTTTTCATAGGCATATCGTGACATAGTAGTATCAGCATCCATACGAAGTATCCTTGCTGCGGGAAAAAGCTCTCCCAACTGTTCCTCCAGCTTCTGAGTACCAAACCCCATTTTCATCAGGTGCGTACTTCCGCATTCGGGACAGCTTTCTCCTATAGGCTGACTGTGACCGCAATAGTGACACATCAGCATATCATTGATCTTATGATAGGTCATGGGGATACTGCAATTGGGACAATAAATTGGTTTCCGGCAGTCGGCACAGCTGATTATCGTATGATAACCCCTCCTGTTTAACAGGAGTATAGTCTGCTCACCTCTTTGGAGATTTACCTCTATCTCATCCCTCAGCTGTCTGCTGAACTCCGATGTATTCCCCTCAGAGCGTTCAATGCCCATATCCACCACTGTGACCTGAGGCAGTTCATTGCCGGAATATCTGTTTTTCAGCTCCAGCAGCTCATATATGCCCTTCTGAGCATAATAGTAGCTTTCAATGGATGGTGTTGCAGATGCCAGCAGCAGTACTGCGCCGTGATTGCGGCATCTCTGCTTTGCCACATCTATAGCACTGTACCGTGGAGCACTGTCCGATTTATAGGAGCGTTCCCCTTCTTCATCCACTATAATAAGCCCGATATCCTTAAGGGGTGCAAATACTGCGCTTCGTGTTCCCACAGCGATCCTTGCAAGTCCTCTTTTGAGCCGCTTATATTCATCCATTCTCTGTCCCAGTGACAGACTGCTGTGCATGACCGCCACTGTTTCTCCGAATAACGCCCTGAACCTGTTCACCGTCTGAGGAGTAAGAGATATTTCCGGTATCAGAAGGATAGCCTGTCTCCCCATATCCAGACATTTGCCAATAAGCTTTTCAAACACCGAGGTCTTTCCGCTGCCGGTTACACCGTGAAGCAGAAAGCAGTGTGCCTTACGGCTTTCCATGATCTCAGCAGTCCTGTCATATACCTGCTGCTGCTCATCACTGAGTATCACATCGTCCACGCTTTTGTGTTCCTCTTCACAGAGACCCACACGCCTGAACACCTCATAGTCCTTCTCGGCTATAACGCCCTTTTCTATGAGCTTTTTTTCAACAGATACCCCGACACCGCTGAGATAGCAGGCTTCCTTTATAGTTATATCCTCATTTTCATTTATAACATCCAGTAAAGCCTTCTGCTTTGAAGTAAGCTTAAAGCTTTCCGGAGAGCTTTTATAGCTTTCAGTGACATACGCCACTCTCACAGTGCTGTCCCCTACATTCTGCTTACCCTCCAGCCTGTAATCCAGGACACCCTCAGCGATAAGCGATTCAAGGGCTGCTCCCATGCCTTGTGCTTTCAGTCCTTCAGCGGCAGCATCAGCATCCTCTGCACTGCTGAGCACATCAATGCATTTCTGCTTTTTTACATCACTTGTTTCATAAGCAGATATATCTCTGAGCCTGTAATGCTCCTTAATATTAATATTCATGCCCGACGGAAGCATAGTGCGGACTGCATCGTAGTATGTGCAGAAGGTATTTTCCCGAAGCCAGGCAGCCAGCTCCAGCATCTCACTGCTGAGCACCGGATTTATGTCATGCACTGACATTACACTTTTCAGCCTGATCCCTCCTGGGATATACGGTTTGATATCAAGCACCATCCCCACTATTTTTCTGTTGCCTTTTCCAAAGGGAACAGTAACACGCACACCCTTTTGCACCTTATCTTCAAGCTCACGGGGTATGAGATAAGAGTACTCCCTGTCAAATAAAGCAGTTGCTGCACTTACTGCAACTATAGCTATATATCCGGGCATATCTTTATCAGAACATCTGAGGCGGAGTCATAGCTCCGGCTGTGGGCTGGGCATCTGTCTCAG
>CACZQG010000146.1 GCA_902783235.1 uncultured Ruminococcus sp. | reverse complement strand
GCTGGCATATTTCAAGCCTTTCCGACGCAGAAGTTCAGTATTTAGACAAGCAGAAAATTCAAGATTTAGTTGGGGGATCAATATTTATTGCTCCTCTGATCAAGGCAATACCTGAGATCATTGGGCACGCCTGTGCCTGATAAGGAGCACCAACGGGAATACCCCTGCCAGAACAAGAGTGATGACCCCTGTAATGGGAGTGAGGTCTATGCCTGTTATCATAATGCCGCCGGATACACATATCATCAATACGGCGATCAGGAGGGACTTGAAGCGTATTTTCGGGAGTATTGCCCCCAGGAGCTTTGACGCAAGAACTATCTGGACTGTAGCGGTCAGTACGCACAGCATGGTGAACAGCAGCATATACAGGGAATCAGCACGCTGTATGCTGAAGGGCTGAGAAAATGCACCTGCCTTGAAAAAAGGAAAATGGGATATGTCCATTATTTTTCCCAGTACTGTGATCTCAATGACGGATATACACTCCACCAGCAACAGCTTGGCAAGCAAAAAGCCTTTGATGCTGCGTCCGGCATTGCCTTTGGTAAATTCCAGCAGAAGAAAGCAAAGCACCAGCTCGCCGGAATCCAGATAATCCTTTACGGCACAGCGCAGTACATTTCCTATATGGGCATCCGGAACAAAATTAGAAAGCTGTGCCTGGGGGAGAGCTCCAAGCATTATCATCAGCAGAGACAGAAGTATAAGACCTGTAATGAAAAATGAAGCCCTTGCTGCGGCTTTGAGCCCCAGTGAAGCGGTGTATACGCATACTCCGGCAAGTATCAGCCCGCCCATAAGGCTGCTTTCTATGGGGAAATAGACGCTTTTTGATACCTCCCACAGGGAAGAAAAGGAGCTTGCTCCCCATACTATGAGAAATACTATATATAGTATCTTGACAGGTGCGCTGAAAAGCGGCTCTGACATGAGAGTAAAGCTGTTTTTGCTCCGGAGCCTGAGCATTGGCAGCACCGTCAGGAGCTGTACTGCTGCTGAGATCACCGCACCTGCCATCTGGCAGGAATTTGCCGGGTCGGAGGTGCATATAACGGAAAATGTCCTAACGCACAGAAGTATCGTGAAAAGCTGATTGCTTTTTATACCGTTCATGTAATTCCTCCACAGTAAAATCATTGTCCTGCATTTTCCTGAACCCGGAGCGGAATAAGGTATCTCCCATAGCCCGTTTTATAAAAGGAGAAAAGGGAGAGGTATACGGGAAGCCGTAATCCTCTGTTGAGCACATATTGAACAGTACCACCGCACCGCACAGGCTTATGCCGAAAAGACCCCATATGCCGCCGCATATAACAAATACTATCCGCAGAAAGGGTATGCTCTGTGAAAGCTCGGGGAGAACAAAACCGCTTATGACGGATACAGCCGCAACTGTCAGCAGGGGAGTGCTTATAAGCCCTGCCTCCACGGCACTGTCTCCTATCATTATCCCGGCGGCGATGCTTACCGCTCCCCCTACAGAGCGTGGCAGCCGTACTCCCGCCTCCTTGATTATCTCATACATTATGAGTACCCCGGCGGTCTCGGCTGTAATGGAAAAGGGGGCATTTTCCTCGGAATCTGCAAGCAGCAGCAGGAGAGTGCTGTTGAGAAGCTCGGGATGATGCACCGCAATGGCGGTATATAGCGCAGGGAGCAGCAGCGCAGTAAGAAATGCCGCATATTTCAGCCATCTTAAAAAAGTTCCGAAATAGGGCTTGAAATTATAGTCATCCAGTGTCTGAAAATTATCCGTCATCAGCTTCGGGATATATATGGCGTAGGGATTTCCGTCGATAAATACAGCAACACGACCTTCCATCAGCCGGGAGCACAGCACGTCGGGACGCTCGGTAAGTCCTGCACTGGAAAAGATGCGTTTATGGCGAGGTTCCAAAAAGGGCTTTACATATCCCGTAGTGAATATCCCCTCCAGCCGCATGGAATCCAGAGATGATTCTATCCTCTCTGTCAGCTCACGGGGGACACGGTCGGACATGAAGCTGATACATATATCCGTAACGGTGGTGCTGCCCTTTTGTACCAGCTTCTGCACCAGCAGCGGCGATTTTATGCGGCGGCGTATCAGAGACATATTGGTTCTTATATTCTCCACAAATCCCTCGCGGGCACCTGTAAGATCGTTTTCTCCGGCAGGCTCGGCAATGCTGCGCTTTTCCTGTCCCTGCATACCGAAAGCCAGCATATAGGGAGAGCCGTCCGCCGCAAGCACGGCAAACCCTGAATAGACCAGGCTGAACATGGTGTCATAGTCGTTGACACGGCTTTTATCTGTAGAGAACATCATGTTTTCATTTACAAAATTTAGCAAATAAGCAGAGTTTACATGAGCCGGCTTCATTTCGGTGAGAGGCTTTATCATGTATTCACAAAGAGAGGATGTGGAAACAAGTCCCTCACAGCATATGACAGCACATTTGATACCGCAAATATTGATAAGATTTATCAGCAGGTCGGAACTTCCATTTGAAAAACTCTTTATACTGCGAATACTTTCATCAAGGGAAGGTATAATATGAATATCTTTAAGGCTTTTATTCTCCATCAAAATGCTCCTTTCTGAGGACGGCAGCCGGAATAAGAACACAGCGGTAAGACAAAAAAGGTCAGGACCGGCAGAGGATCAATACTATCCAACTGTGTAAAGGGCATAAAGCTGCCTTCATCCTGTTCATTACAGATTATGGGCGCAATAAATGAGAAATATTCACAATGTAAAAAAAATGAAATAAAAAACAAAATCCAACGTTTATACGCTTTATAGGAAATAGACAAAGATTTTTTTTTGGTGCAAAAAAAGCTTTACAGATGACTTTTATTGCTGTATAATAAAAGACGTTGTTAGGAATCTTGAAAAAAGCAATTAATTTTGCAAAATATAGCAACTTTTCTATTGACTTTTCTGATACAATGATTTATAATGTAATTATGGAAATGTCACTATTGGGTATTTTTGCGAAAACGTTTCAAGGAAGCGTTTGCACAACAGCCGTACTACGGCAGTATATTCATTATTATGCCCAATTTGAGACGTTTTAATTTATAATTATTTACAAAAAAGTCTTGAATGTATTGACTTTACGCTCGTTTTCATCTATAATTGTAATGTAAATCATATTCGTGATTTATATAAAAGGTATAATTAAAGGGATGTAGAGCAAGTGTCTCTTTCATTATAAAAGAATTATTATTCATTGTTCTATCAGAAAAGGAGGAAAACACAAATGAAAGCAAAAAAAATTCTGGCAGGCGTATGTGCCTCGATGATGCTCGCCGCAACAACTATCCCAAATGTTCTTGCAGCAGGCGTTGATCTTAAAGTAGGCAGTGCTAAAGCCAAGGCAGGAGAGACCTTTTCCGTAAAGGTTGATCTCACACCCGCACCGGGCAGCAAGATCAACGGCTGTGATTTCGGAATCAAGTTCGACTCATCTGTAATCAGCATCACAGGTGTTGAAAAGGGTGAGCTGGCTAAGGATGATACAGACAGCCTTGACGGAGTAAAATCTCTTGAAACAAACATTGAGAG
>CACZQG010000145.1 GCA_902783235.1 uncultured Ruminococcus sp. | reverse complement strand
CGCTGTAAAATATACCGAAAAGGGCAGCGTGACCCTTAGCATACAGTACAGAAGGCTTGCTGATGACAAAAACAGTATAATACTTGCGGTGTCAGTAAAGGACACAGGTATCGGCATAAAAAAAGAGGATATCGAAAAGATTTTTTCCAAATTTGACAGGATAGAGAACAGATATGATCATAGAGTAAAAGGAGCAGGTCTGGGGATCAATATCACCCAGCGGCTGCTGGAGCTAATGGATTCTACACTTGAGGTTGAAAGTGTTTATGGTGAAGGCACCACATTTTCCTTTGGTCTAAGACAAAGGGTCGTAAGCTGGGAAAAGCTGAACTATAATAAAAATCTGACAGAAAATACTGAAAACAGCCCCACTGAAACAGCGGATAAAGAGATAACAAGGACAGCTGAAAATAAACTGCCTGCTGCTCCGGATCCTAAGTATCGGTCTGACAGCACTATCATACCTGAATTCCTGTATGGTATCGTAGAGATAAGCCCTTATTGCGGCATCAAAAACTGCGGCAGCCCAAGAGCATTTATGCAGACGCTCTACACCTTCTCTCATACCTTTGACAAAACTCTGAGAGACATTAAGCTTTGCTGCAATGCAAAGGATATTTCAAAAGCCACAGAAGCACTTGAAGAGCTTTCATCTGTATTCCGGATGATCGGCGCAGTACTTCTGAGTGATATGGCACAGGAGCTTGAAGCTGACGGAAGAGAAGAGAATATTATCAAGCTGGCACATGATATGCCTCTCTTCCTTAACAGGTGCCGAAGGCTGTCCAGCCAGCTCACTCCCCTGCGTATGGGGAAGGATAACTACGGCGTAAATCTTTGATCCGTGAGCATTTAGGCAATACCGCACAGCAATATTCCGAAAACAGAACAAACCTCTTTGACAAACAACTGTCTGTCAAAGAGGTTTTGTATTATATCATGGGTTAATTGTACTAAACAAAGATTGTGCGGTGTTGCCTTAATCACAATAGCAGAGTATATAACCTATTTTTTTGCAAGCTCTGCCATTGCAGCATAGTGAACCACATCAAATTCCTCGGGAGCGTTTTCCTCCAGCATTTTCATATGCTCCTGTTCCCACTGTTCTATTCTTTCCTTTGAAAGCGATGCACCTATACCACGGCACGCCTTTAGCCTGCCATTCCAGCTTTCCCTTGTAAATCTGATATTCAGACGATACTCCTCACTGAAAACAGGTTCAAATCCTTCATCATAGCATGAAGGGATAAAAATAGGATGCATAGTCTCTCCCCCACCGCTCCATTGAGGATTGTATTTCAGTATAAGCTCCTCGCTTTTTCCGGCGATCCTATCCTCCAGCGGCAGCCACGCCATATAGAGCACAAGTAACCGTCCATCCGGTTTCAGCATCCTGTGCAGAGCAGGCATAAGCTTTTCATGGTCAAAATACCAGAAGCACTGACAGGCAGTTATCACATCAAAGGAGCTGTTGGGGAAGGCTATATCCTCAGCAGAGCTGACATAGTAATCTATATCCATTCCTGCTGACAGAAGATTTGCCTGCTCTATCTGCCGTGCGGATATATCCGCACCAGTCCACCTTGCACCATAGCTGTACATATTTCTTGGTATCACGCCTGTTCCCGTGCCCAGATCCAGTACTCTCTGCCCATTGACACATAAACCACGGGCAGCTATCCTGTCATAAAACTCCACAGGATAGATATCCCTGAATTTTGCATAATCCACAGATGTTCTGCCCCAGTCAAAGGGCTGACCCTTATCAATGTTATTATCAACTATATCCATTATTTATCACTCTTCCGATCCTTCACCGCTGTCTTCCTTCACCGTGCTTTCATCCTCACGGCTTTCATCGGGAGCAATATCCCCGGCTACAGTATCTGCCTTGTCAACGGGCTTATTCTTTTTGCCCCTCTTAACAAGGAATATGGTGATCTCTGCCAGAAGGGCAGCTGCTATAATTCCGGCAAACAGAGGAACAAGTCCCCAGCCGCCGTTTCTGCTTGTACTCTTATCACCGCTGTTTTTTTCATTAGCCTTTTTGACCGCATCCTCATCAGGTTTATAGCTTCCGGCTGCGTCATTATGTGAAGGTGCCTGAGAGGTAGCATTTGAACCGCTGTCACTGCTTCCCTGTGTCACAATAATACCGCCGCTGTTGTCGGCAATAAAAGCTGCCATCCATGCAAGGGGTGCATTCCAGTTTATAGTGCACTCATTCACTGACCAGGCTTCAATATTATCCATATAGCACTTTGCCGGAGATATCTCACCCGGCTTCCAGCCTGATCCCTTTACCCAGGGATCCTGCATTCCGGAGTTAGGTCCTCCCACCAGCACACCGTGGGGAGCATGAGGGAATGAAGGATCAGCCTGATATGACCACCATCTGTGATGAGGATTTTCCACAGCATGACTGCCATAGCCTGTTACATAGGAATAATCCATTGGATTGCGTCCCAGTATATAATCCATTGCACTTACAGTGCCGTCAAGATAGCCTGCTTCACCTGTAAGAAGATTAGCATAAGCCATGATCATAGCGTTGTTTATTACAAAGGAGTTGGATCCCCAGCAATATCCTTTTCTGTCAATTGTATAATTGATCGTGCTTTGCTCATAGGGCTGACCATATCCCTGAGTATCTGTCAATTCCTTATAGTGATCTGCCGCTGATTTGAATGAGTCTGTGAGCTTCTGCGCTGATGATGAATCCAGCCCGTCACTGTTCAGGGCAAGGGACATATCTCCCAGTGCAGCAGTATGTGCCCAGTTGAAGGTACCTGCACCGTCAACATCCTCACCGCCCGAAAGGGTGGTATCTATCTTCATAAAGTGCGGAGAGGATTTCATATCCTCCATATATTTGTTATCCTCAGTTGCAAGATACAGCTCACAGGCAGCCCAGTAGAATTCATCTGATGAATCATCATCGCCATAGGGTCCGCCGCCTACGGATTCATCCAGCGGTGCATACATATCCGGGTGTGCCTTGGCAGCATCATACGCTGCCTGTGCATTTGTAAGACACTGTTTAGCATATTGTGCATCGTACTTTTCCCACACCCTGTATGCCTGAGCTGCACAGGCAGCCATATTGAGTGTCGCCGCTGTAGTAGGCGGCTTTATTATACGTTCCTCCCCGTCATCGGCAGGAGCAAGGGCAAGGGCAGTCCATTTTTTATCATGTACCTTATGGTACACCATATTCATATAGTCCCCATCCTTGACCATCATTTTAAACATCCAGTCAAGCTCATATCTTGCCTCATCAAGGAGATCCGGATAGCCGTTTGATTTTTCGGGGATCGCCATTGTACCATCAGCATAAACGCTTTCTTTGCCGCTTTTCATTGCCATTTCATACTGATTCTGCATCGTCCACAGGGAGATACCGCCGTTTACCACATATTTACCGTGATCTCCGGCATCATACCAGCCCCCTGTAACATCCTGAGTTCCGCTGCTGCCTGTATATCCCCATGTCTGCTCAATAGAAGCATTGTCAGTGGGATGTCCTGCCGCTCTTGCCAGAGTACTGCTGTCTCCGGAAATGATATACTGGCTCTCTATAGGTATGCCGCTTCTGTTCTGGTAAAAGTAGTTCAAAGCATCATAGAGCATATAGGAGTAAAGCTCTCCCTTTCCGATCTTAAAGGCACGGCTTTTAGCATCCCCTGCCTGTATTGTATAAGTCCCCTCTGAATCCAGATCGGTAAAGTCCAGGATATGCACCTCATCTCCTGAATCCTCATCAAATCCGTGAGGGTCAGACTTTCCTGAGAATACCTCATTTCCGCTTTCATCAAGCACCTTGAAATCCACAGCTGATGACTCCGAGGATAAAAGGGTAGCAGTTTTTTTCATGCCAACAAAATATCCCACCTGATTTGTGAGTATATCCGAGCGTATCCACTCCTCCGGTGCTTTATAATCATTGGTATCACTTGTGGTATCCTCCAATGACATATTATCAAAGGTAAATTCCGTTCCAGCAGGTACACTGTCCCCTCCTATATGGAATGCCCATTCCACCTCAGCCGTTCTTCTGGCAGTAAATGTGCCCTCAACGTGCTCCATCTGACCTGCTTTAAGAGGCTTGACATCCCATGTAGCTTCATGCTGTGAGGGGTCGGATTCACCATGCCAATCCTCTGCATATGGTTCAGCCATATCACCGATCTTGGAATAATAGGTGCAGTCATTGCTGGCTGTGATATCATATGACACCTTATATGTGTCACCGCTGTTGAGCTTCAGACCTCTGTGACGGAACTGACAGTCCCATCTATCCTCTCCGCCATTTGAAGCACCTCCGGGATTGACAATAGTAATATTGTATGTTCCATCGGATATATCAAACTCCATTTCTCCTGG
>CACZQG010000144.1 GCA_902783235.1 uncultured Ruminococcus sp. | reverse complement strand
GTAAAGGAACGAATTCATTATATCTCACCAATTATTGGTGACGAGCTAATGTAACAACCAATTATTTTTGTTGTTTGCTATATAATCTGAGGGGTGTGGATGGCTACGTTCCCTACAAATGTGTTGTATAACTATTTTGTAAAAATTAATTTCCGTGTACAAGAAAAGATACCCCCATCGACGGGAAGAAAAAGGAGTAAATAATGATCTGTTACCCTGATGAAGAACGTGTGAAACGTGCTTTTAATGATGATGAGCCTATGCTTGCCCTTATAAGCTTTGATGGCAAGATCACTGTGATCAGCCCTGTTGATGAAGCGATGGAGCACCATATTCTCCTTATGAAAGCAGGATTTAAGGACAAGGATATTGACAGCTTTTTCCGGATCGTACTTGATAGGAGCGGTGCAGACTGGACATTCGTTTGTCCGCCCGATTACAAAAACATAAGTATAAAGGACAGACGGATAGAGGCATTTTATAAAGATGGCTTTGCCGTCATATCCGATTTTCTTCATTCTATCGGCTATCTTGTGGGAATTAATATCCCTAAAAGATACAGACGGCATTTTAACGTTGTTTTTGGAGAATAAAAGAAATAAAAAAGGTCGCTTTCTGAAGAAAGCTTGGCAAAGACTTTTAGTTTCGCTCATACTCTTATGCGTTCAGCAGTTTTAAGCACGAAGAGCAGCTATGAAGCGTGAATTAGATTTCGTTTCGCTCCAACTCTCATGCGTTAGGCAGTTATAAGCTCGAAGAGCAGCTGAAAGAATATTTTATATGCGGCTCAGGCTTAGTCTGAGGTATACGCAAAAATGTCAGCCAAAAAACGGCTGACATTTTTTATTCTGTTGTACAGGATAATTGCAGCCGAAGGCTGGAAAAGCAGCCAAAAGAGTATTTTATTTGCGGCTCAGGTTTAGTCTGATGTATATTTTTTATTCAATTGAAGCGAAGCGTTGATAATATTGCTCCGGCTTTGATAAAAAAGCCAATGACTTGACAACTTATAAGCTTTGTGGTATAATCGGTGTTGTACGAATATGCCTTATGATAAAGGAGATAATTATGGAATTCAACAAGGATAATGTTGTAAACATCAAGCCCAATAAAAAGGCTCTGAAGATCGGTATTATTGCAGGAATACTGGTTCTGGCAGCTCTCATACTCGGCTTCAACAGCTTTACGGTAGTACAGGCAGGTCATACCGGTGTTATCGTCAACCTGGGAAAAGTGTCCGATACAGTACTGGAGGAAGGGCTTCACTTCAAGATCCCCTTTGTTTCCCAAATAGTTCAGATCGACAACCGAGTAATGAAGACCGAAGTGGAATCCAACGCAGCCTCCAAGGATCTCCAGTCCATTTCCTCAAAGGTTTCTGTCAATTACCGTGTGAACCGTGCTTCCTCCGCAAACATCTATCAGAATGTGGGAAGCGATTTTACCAATGTTATAGTAAATCCTGCCATACAGGAGTGCGTAAAATCTGTAGCTGCCAAGTATAACGCAGAGCAGCTTATAACAAACCGTACAGTAGTTTCCTCAGAAATGGAAAAGGAAATATCCCAGAAGATAAACCCCTACGGACTTACCATTGAAGTATTCAATATTGTAAACTTTGATTTTTCCGAGGAATTCAATAAGGCAATTGAAGCCAAGCAGACCGCACAGCAGGAAGCACTCAAAGCAGAACAGGATCTTGCCCGTATCAAGGTAGAAGCGGAACAGACAGTAGAAAAGGCTAAGGCTGAGGCTGAGGCTTACCAGCTGAAAAACAGCCAGCTTACCGATAAGGTAATAATGATGCAGTTTGTTGAGAAGTGGGACGGCAAGCTCCCCTCCATCACCTCCGGTGCAAATGCTATGTTTGATGTAAGCTCATACATCAGCAGCGCAGGCAAAGGCACAGAGACAGCAGATACCACCGAATAAGACCGGAAGGAGCGAAAAGACCGCTTTTTGAAAAAATCTTGGCAAAAACCTTTATTTTCGCTCATACTCTTATGCGTTCAGCAGTTTTAAGCACGAAGAGCAGCTATAAAGCGTGAATTAGATTTCCTTTCGCTCCGCTTTCTGAAGAAAGCTTGGCAAAGACTTTTATTTTCGCTCCTACTCTCATGCGTTC
>CACZQG010000143.1 GCA_902783235.1 uncultured Ruminococcus sp. | reverse complement strand
CAAAGGTATTATCGTTCCGCTTTGCTTTTTAATTCGTGCCGTAGGCACTCATTTGATTACGCATTACGAATTACGAATTACGCATTATTAATAGGCGCATTGGTAAAAGCGCATTCCAAATGCTCCTGCTCCCCTCACCTGTTGATAGAAACGAAAAATTCATCAAGATAATTCATGATCTCACTGTTTGCCATTGTTTTAAGAAGGTAACCATCAGGCCTCATGCTCATGACCTTCATAACGCTTTCCCTGTCGGACTTTCCCGTAAGAAAAATCACAGGTATCCTGTCGGTATCCTTGCTGGAGCGCAGTGCCCTCAGCAACTCCGAGCCATCGGTGACCGGCATTTCATAATCAAGAAGTATAAGATCGGGAGTCTGGGATGCCACAAAGCCCAACGCCTGCATACTTGACTTGACCGATGTGACCTTGTATTTCTCGGACAGGCAGTTTTGCATCATGGTAAGAAAGGTTATATCATCATCCACCAGAAGTATATGCTTTATACGGCTGTCCTCCCCCTCCTTGCGTATATCCTCTTTAGTCAGTGACTGCATTCTCTGCAAAAAGCTTTTCATATCAAAGGGACGGGCAAAGGAACCGGCTATAAGATTACCGGGTATCAGCTTTTTGATAGCAGATATCTCACCGTCATATCCGATTATGCACAGATGCTTGCGGCTGTCGGTGCATATTTCCTTTAGCATATTGATTATGGATTGGTTCCTGTTTACAAAATCTCCCGCAAAAAGTACAAATATGTCCGTATCGGGAGCCGCCTTGCTGATGGGGTCTGCCAGCGGACCTGTCTGCGTCACGGTAAAACCGATCTTTTTCATGTTGGTTTCCAGTGCATTTGCCATAAATGCTTCATCGTAGCTAATGATAAGTATTTTTCCTGCCATTTCTCTTCTATCCTTTCAGTTACAGATACTTTCCTCAAAAGACCGAATAAACATTACCTTTGAGAGGAGCATCATTTCTCATATATTGTCCGACAGTATATCGGGTATCAGGTCATAGTCAAAGTTCTTTATCGCCTTATTCAGCTTAGTACAGCGTTCCTTTTCGTTTTCGGGAATGCTGTACTCTTTCAGTGAGTCGATCACCATTGCAGCACTTTCATAGTCATACATACCGATAAACTCTCTGACAGCGGTATAGGCTTTCTGCAATTCACTGTCAGTTATAGGCATCAGAGTGCTTTCATCGGGAATCTCCGTCAGAGGGGACAGCTGTCTGCCCAACGACCTGTATTTTTCCAGCAGCTCATCTATGCCCCCGGCGATAGTCTCGGTATCACAGCTGTCACCTGCATTTTCCAGCCTCTGAGCCAGCTCGGCGAGCCTCAGAGCACCAATGGCTCTTGATGGACTTTTTACTGCGTGTATTTTCACGGTCAGCAGCTTTATATCCTTTTGTTCCCAAAGTCTTTCTATCTCCTCACAGCTTTGTTCACAGGCAGCAGAATAAGCTCCCAGCATTTCAACATATGTATCCACACGCCCGAAATGCTCCAGACCGGCGGAAATATCCAGTTCATCAATACCTCTGAGCAATTCGGGAAGAACCGAATCCTCCTTTTCCTGTTCCTCCATTACCCTTTGTACCAGCTCTGACGGAAGATGACGCATTATCATTTCCTCCAGCTTTTCGGAATTGACCGGCTTGGTAAGATAATCGTCAAATCCTGCGTCGATATACTCCTCTCTTGCTCCGGATATAGCATTTGCTGTAAGGCAGATCACCGGGGTATCCCGGTTCAGGTTGTCATCCATGCCCTTCATCTCATCCAAAGTCTCTATTCCGTCCTTATACGGCATACGATGATCCAGGAAAATTATATCATATTTCTTTTCCTTTACCATTTCCAGGCATCTGTCACCGCTTTCGGCTGTGTCGATATTCACCCCGGTAGCCTTTAGCAGGCTGACGAAAACTTTAAGATTCATTGGGGTATCGTCCACAACCAGCAGGTTGGCATCAGGTGCTGTAAAGCGTTCCTTATAGCGTTCTCTCATGGCAAGAGAATTTCGGTATGCCGTTTCAAAATCTCCGATACCGTCCTCTCTCACTACCTCCTGTTCAACACTGAAGCTGAATATGGAGCCTTCGCCATAGATACTGTCCACCTCCAGATCGCTGTTCATAAGCTTTAGCAGCCTTTTGGTGATATTCAGACCCAGACCCGTGCCTTCTATATTTCTGTTTCTCATTTCGTCTACCCGTTCAAAGGCGGAGAACAGTCTGCTGACATCCTCCTGCTTTATACCTATACCCGTATCCTTTACTGCCACATTAAGCATAATATGCTTATTGTCGCTTCCCTTGTAATGACCCACAGTAAATTCCACCGATCCCTTCTGAGTATATTTAGCGGCATTTGTAAGGATATTCATTATTACCTGACGGATCCTCACCTCATCGCCGTGGAGCAGTGCCGGAGTTTCGGGATCCACCTTGACAATAAATTCCAGTCCCTTTTCCACGATCCTGTCCCTCATCATATTGACCAGATCATTGAGCATGGATGCCAGATCGTAATCCACATCTATAATGTCCAGTTTTCCGGCTTCTATCTTGGAAAAATCAAGAATGTCATTTACAATGCTCAGCAGCGTATTACCTGATGTACGGACATTTTCCGCATAAAGGAGGGTTTCCTCCTCACGGCTTTCACGGAGTATCATTTCGTTCATGCCCAGTATAGCATTTATAGGTGTCCTGATCTCATGGGACATATTGGAAAGGAAGGAGGATTTTGCTTCATTGGCTTCATTTGCACGGTTGCGTTCCTCAGCCAGACGCTCACGCTCTCTTTTTTCCTTGTCGATTATCTCCAGAAGCCAGAGTACGCTTTCCAGCTTACCCTTGCTGTCTCTGGAAACAACAATGAATCTTCCCCTGCACCATTTATTATGTATGGACAAAAACTCAATGGTAATGGTACTTCTGTCTTTCATGCGTTCACCCAGATCACTCATATCCGAGAATTTCAGCACCTGCTCCAGACTGGTCTCTGATACCATTCTATATATAAATGTGTTTATGACCTTGTCAGCGTTCTGACCATATGCAGGGAAATTAAAGCTGTTGTCCGCTCTTCCTATATCATAAAAGGTGTTTTCCTTCAGATTTATCATAAACATGGCACTGTATATGCTTGCAGCGGAATGAAGCTGAGAATTCAGTGACTGCATTTCATTGTTTTTTGCGGAAATACGATAGAAGAACACAGCAATACCGCCCCATATAAGCACAAGAAGACCATATTCCAGATATTTGAATCCACGCTGTATTTTCAGGATATTGGTAGCACTGATGGCGTTAACGGAATACCAGCCGTCATACAGCTCACTGAAATACAAATAGTAATCCAGGTCATTGTATCTGACCTCAAGATATTTGTCCCCTGTATTCTTTATATCCTCCATGCTGTAACCGGAAAGAAGATTTCCCTCATCAAAGCAATTTCTTCCCACATTGATTTGATCCGTGTGAGTAACAATAAAACCGCTGCTGCTCACTACCATGGAGATATTATCGCTGTCATCATCAAAAAGCCCTTCCGTGATCTCCTGCATTACATTAGGGCTCAGATCCAGTGATAGAACACTTTTCCCGTCCTCCAGCTGCTGACTTACACTCATCATTACAGTATGAGTCTCAACATCCAGATACGGCTCCACAAAAGCCGCTTCCCCCTTCCTTTTCAAAGCCTCGGTATACCAGGGTCTTGACTCAGGCTCATAGCCCTTCGGAGGGATCCAGCCCTGACCATCAAGATACACACCGTTGAACAAGCCGTACAGACTGGTATATGTAGGTTCTATAACGGAAGTATAGCAGCCGCTCTGCTCCACCAGAAATTTTTCTATGATGCCGGAGGATGTACCGCTATTGAGCATATTGTTAAGGGTATAAGCAGATACCTCCACCGTATACAGACTTTTCAGAAGATAACTATGAAACTGCTCGGATGCCTTGTAAGCAGCTGCCTCACCCTGTACTATCATGCGCTCGCTTATGCGCTTACTCAAAAATCTGAAATTTGTATTCAGTATAATAAACAGAAGGAACTGTGTCAGGAAAAAAGTAAGGATATATTTTATTCCCAGACTTTTCATCCATTTGCCTATTTGTCCTATCTTACTGACAGCTTTATTCAATGCTTTTTTCATGCAATAGTTCTCCCATGATCCAATTTTTGTATCACTTTTTGCACCTATTCTAATTATACAAAAATCAGCCAGAAAGCGCAAGACATAATGTCATTTTTGTATATATGCATAGATTAAGCAAGGTTTATTTGTTAAAAGTCACAACTTTAATGCTAATATCTGATCAAAAGAATCAAAAAGAACGCTTTTCGAGAAAAGCTTGGCAAAAGCTTTTATTTTCGCTCATACTTTATATGATAATTGCAGCTGAAAGCTCGAAGAGCTGCTCTTATGCAAAATTATTGATGTCCCAATTAAATCTTGAAGATTTATGCGAAGAATAT
>CACZQG010000142.1 GCA_902783235.1 uncultured Ruminococcus sp. | reverse complement strand
TAAATCTTCAAGATTTAATTGGGACATCAATATCAAGGAGAGTGAATGATGGACAGAGAGATAAAAAGGCTCAGGAAAAAATTCTTTATTCTATCCTCGGCCATTTCATTTATTGTGATTTTTCTGGTCATGCTGGTACTGAATATACTTATGGAAATATCCTACATGACCGAGCTGAAGGCTGCTTCGGATATGCTGATCCAGACTGCTTATACCAATGCGGCAGATATATCCACCGAGCGCATTGCCCTTGATACAGCAGAGAAAAATGATGGCGGTGACTGCATTATTTACCGTGACCCCACTACTATCAAGAATATAAAGCTTATCGGCACCATTACCTGTAATGACTCACGGGCAAGCTGGTTCTGTGCCGGAGGTGGAATTTATTTTGAACTTCCCGATAAGAATGGCTCAAAGCCATCGCAATATATCTGCAAGGAATATAAGTTCAACAGAGATAATACGGAAATAAACGTTGATATTACCGGGGATGATGATTTTGTGGTCAATGGCAGATATATCAAGGCAAATATTCAGGATGTTTCCCGGGACAGGTTTTATATCTCATCTGTATGGTGGGCTTCCTCCAGCGAAAATGCTGCCGCACTGGAGGATAAAAGCGTTGTTCTTACTATTACTCATGCTGATATCGAATATAAGGAAAATGTTACAATTGGCAGCAGTGAAAATTATCAGCCGCCTGTCAGGGATTTTAATATGCTCAATTCCAATAGCATTCCTGACAGTCTGAACAGCTATAACAGCTTTTACTTTATAACAGATATGAAGGATGAGCTTATTGAGGTGAACAACGGCAACAGTATGCGTTCACTTGACAGTGGGACCGCAAGGCAGATCATTGCAGAGGGCAAAGGAAAATATACTGCTGATGAAACGGAGTATATCCGCACTGTCAAGGACAATGGTGTCATAAAGGTATATGCATATATAAACAATACCCAGGCGCAGCAAAGCAATAAAAGGCTGATACTTCTTTCCGCATTGTCGGGAGGTGGAATGTTCATACTGCTTATGGTAGTTATATATCTGGTGTCCCGCAGGGCAGTACGGCCTATTTCACAGAGCTACAGCAAGCAGAAGGAATTCATCTCCAATGCCAGTCATGAGCTGAAGCTGCCTATTACAGTAATATCTGCCACTGCTGATCTTATGGTAAAAAAGAATGGTCCCGACAGACTTATTGACTGTATATATGCACAGGTCAGGAAGATGGGAAGACTGGTAAATGAGATGCTTTCTCTCAGCCGTCTGTCCGAGCCTGAAAGATATAATGATGCATTTGAGGATTTTGATATCAGCCGAACGGTGAGTAACTCTCTCCTTTATTTTGAAAGCCGTGCCTTTGAGGAAAACAAACAGATAGTTTCCGATATAGAAGAGGGAGTATGTATTCGGGGAATACCTGAAAAAGTGGGAGATCTTATAGATATCCTTATTGACAACGCCTTGAAGTATTCAGACAGTGAAGCAGCCATAAAGGTGGCTTTAAGAAAAGTTAAGGGGAGAGCTGTATTTACTTGTGAAAACCCGTGCAGCGGATTTGACAGCAATGATATCCCTCATCTGTTTGATCGGTTTTACAGAGGCGATAAAGCCCATTCCAACGAAACAGAGGGCTTTGGTCTGGGTCTTTCCATAGCACGGGAGACTATGGAGCTTCATCATGGAGAAATAAAGGTGGAATATTCTGACGGAATAGTATTGTTTACTGTGCTGTTCTGATATCCCGGCTTAAGGCAACACCGCATAATCTTTGTGTGGTATTGCCTTAAAACTCTGAAATAAATACACCGGATCTGCTCAGACTCCGGTGTTTTTTTTGCTTTTGGAAATAAAAAATGTTGTGACAGTTATAATTTATCATGGTAAAAATTGTACAATATTATGTAAAAAAAGCAAAACCATTGATTTTTTTTTGCTTATGTGATATAATAATAATGACATTATTTTGTATAGGAGGACAAATGATGAAAATTAAAAAGATAGTGTCTTCCCTCACATCAGCTGTAATGCTCTTCACTGTACCGTGCAGTGCATTCGGCGCAGATGCGGCGGAAGCAGAAGTGGAATCGGGTATAGATCAAAGCAGCCTGATGACATATAATACTGTTGACAAGGACGGCGACGGTGTTTATGATTATGTTGAGATAACAGGTCTGAATGAAAATGTTGAGGATCTTACCATCCCGGAAACCATTGAAGCAATACCTGTTACTGCAATTGCAGGAGAAGCTTTTATGGGGCATGATGAATTGAAGACCATTGAATTTCCTGCCGGTCTTGCCACTGTAGGTGCTGATGCATTCAGCGGCACCGCATGGCTTGAGGAGCAAAGGAATATGGAAGCTGATCCGCCGCTGGTCATCATAAACAATAGTATTGTGGTGGATGGATCTGTGTGTACCGGGAATATAACACTTCCCAAAACTATAAAAGCTATTGCAGACAAGGCTTTTTATCAGAATGTGGATCTTACAGGTGTGACTTTTCAGGCTAATCTGAAAACCATAGGCGAGAGCGCATTTGAGGATTGCTCAGATCTTAAAACAGTTACTTTACCCAGTTCACTGAAGCTTACAGGTGTGGGTAAAAATGCTTTTGAGGGCACTCCCTGGCTGGATTCAAAAAAGACTCCCGGGGCTATGGTCACAGTGGGTCCTGTACTTATTGACGGTAAGGAAACGGAAGGTACCATAAAGCTTCCCTCAAATGTAACTATTATTGCAGATGGTGCTTTCAAGGATAATACCATGCTGGAAAGCATTGCTACATGGCCATCCAAGCTGGAAACTATCTGTCCGGAAGCATTTATGGGATGTACATCGCTTGTGTCGGCAGCACTTCCCGATGCATTGACAGAGATGGGTGCTTCGGCTTTTGAGGGATGTTCCTCTCTGGAGGAGGTATCCTTTACAGAAAAATCCAAGCTCAGCACATTGGAATCGTCTGTATTCAAGGATTGCTCTTCACTGCAGAAGATGACATTCCCCTTAAAGCTTTTTACTATAAAGAATGAGACCTTCAAGGATTGTATAGAGCTGGAAAAGCTGGCTATTCCTGCATCGGTCACAAGGATAGGCTACGATGCCTTTGAGGGTACTCCGTGGCTGGACAGCAGGAGAGAGGCTGATCCTCTTGTTACCGTGAACAGTATGCTGATTGACAGTAAGCTTGCTGAGGGAGATATTATAATTCCCGAAACTATCAATACTATAGGCGATCGTGCCCTGGGTGACAATATACATATTGATGCCGTGACTATCAAGAATCCCAACTGTCTTATCTATGATTCCAGCGCTACTATCTCAAATGATATAGACGGGGATGGGGAAGGATACTTTAACGGTACCATATATGGTGAAGAGGAATCTACTGCACAGGCATATGCAAATAAATATGGTTATACCTTTGTGGTAACTGAAAAAAAGCCTCGTGTTACTACTATAAAAATAGATGAGCCTGAAATAATTACTACATCAGGTTCTCCGGAAAGTGACAAGGTCACCACCTCGGATGGTACAACTGCCCCATCGGCTTCAACTACCACTTCTGTCAAGTCTGGTACCCATGAGATACCGGAGGGCTTTGACGGAAGAATGAGTATTGCCGCAGCCCAAAATGTTGAAGGGAATGCAGGGGAAACAGTAAGTGTACCGGTATATATGGAGATCGATGCAGATACAGACCCTCAGACAATAGCGGCTGTAGCCTTCAAAGTAGTTTATGATGAACAGGCACTGGAGCTTGCAGGCATTGAGGAGCCGGAGGAGGGCGGTCTCAGCGGCGGTATGTTTATGACCGACGATGAAATGAAAGACGTTTTCTTCTATTCAATGTATCTTGATCCTGTGACTGTTGATCCTCAGAAGCCTGCCTGCGTTCTTACTTTCAATATTAAGGATGATGCAGCAGCAGGAACATATGATATTGAGATCAGAAATCATATATCAGATGATGAAGCAGTACAGATAATACACGTACAGGAAGATGATATGGATGTATCTTATCTGGAGCCTGATATTACCAATGGTTCAATTGTCGTTCCGGGAGAAATCGAAAGTACTTCCTCCACAACAACTACTATTGCCTCCACAACTTCGACCACTACTACTACAACAACAACTACTACTTCATCCGCACCGGTGACTACCACCTCTGAGCCGACTACTACTACTGCTCCCGACAGTGAACCGGGATTTGACGGTACTGTAAGGATAAGTGCCCCGACAGGTGTTGAGGGTGAGGTAGGAGATCTTGTTGAGGTCCCTGTATATATGATGTTGGATGAGGATGTTGATCCTCAGGCTATCAATGGAGCAGCATTTGCTCTGTCCTATGATGATACTGCATTGACACTTTATGATGTTGAGCAGGCATCAGATGATTTTGAAGGAATTATTACCTGTGATGATAATGTGGTTTTCATTACTGCACTTGATGAATACTTTGCTGTAGACGACAATACACCTGTATGCATACTTAGATTTGAGATATTGGATGAGGCATCGGGAGAATATCCCCTGGAGTTTGTTCCCCATGATCCCGAATTTGATGTTATTGAGATAATACATACAGATGATGTTGATGGATATACTTATTTGTATCCTGTTACAGAGAATGGTTCAATAATAGTTTCTGCACCCATAGAGAGTACTACATCTACTCAGGCAGTTACAACAACTAAAGCGACCACAACAACCAAAGCCGATACAACGACCGTAACGACCACAACTAAAGCTGTTACATCCAAAGTTACCACGACTGCGGTAACTACCACTTTAAAGGAAACTGATGCACCTGTAGTGAGCACAACTCCTGTAGTATCCACTACTGCTAAGAATACAGACGGAAAAGATCCGGTGATCACTACTGTATCCTCCATAGAATATGACGGTGAAGTACATATTATTGTGGAAACAGGTGTTACAGGTCATTCAGGCGGATATGTGGATGTTCCTGTGTATATGGAATTTGATGAGAGCCTTCCGGATAAGAGCATAAGCGCAGCCGGCTTTAAGGCTGTATATGATGAAGAGTATCTGAAGCTTACAAATATTATTTATAATGAAGGCTCGGGAATTAAAGGCGGTATGTTTGACTGCTCCGTTGAAAACGGAATATTCATTTATTATCCTATAGTCAAGGATAAGAAAATGACAGTTGATGAATCCCAGCCAATAGCTGTATTGCGCTTTATGGCATCTGAGGATGCCCTGGGTACCTATGAGATAGGTATTACGAATATACTTACTGATTCGGATGATCCTGTTATCATTCATGAGATAAATGAACAGGAGGGCTCGGCATACTTAAAACCTGTGGTTGAACCGGGTTCGGCTGTTATAGTTGAATCAGCAAGCTCGGAGACTCCGGAGGAGCCTGAGATCACAACTACAGTAAGTGATAATTACGACGGAACCGCTCATATCAGTATTGCTGTTTCTGTTAAGGCAGAAAAGGAGAGCGAAGTGGAAGTTCCGGTATATATGGATATAGACGGAGAGGAAAGCAGTTCATTTGCTGCAATGGGCTTCAAGGTCAGATATGACGAGACCGCTATGGAGCTTACAGATATTATTCCTGCTGAGCCTTCCGGACTTTCAGGATGTGAATTTGTAAAATCACTGTCAAAGGGATTGTTCATATATCCCAGTGATATTGAAAGCGGTATTTCTCTTGATTCTTCAAAGCCTATCTGTGTCCTGAAATTCAATGTAAGTCCACAGGCCTCCGGAGAATTGCCTGTATCTCTTATGAGCTATCTGGGGGTTGAAGAGGATCCTATAAGAATAATTCGCAGATATGATGAAAATGATACGGCAATGTATCTGAGACCGGTGGTAAGTGATGGCTCCGTAATTGTTGATGAGCCGGACAGCAGATATGACGGCAGGATTTATATCAACGTCTCGGACAATGCCTCCTGTGTACAGGGACAGTATGTAGACGTACCTGTATTCATGTCTCTTAATAAGAATGTTGATCCGCAGAGTATCAAGGCAGCAGGATTCAAAGCAGAATATGATACAGGTCATATGACGCTTACGGATATAATTTGCGGTGACGGTGTAAGTGACTGCATTTTTGAAAGATCAGCTTCCAACGGTATATTCCTTTTCTATGCGAAGGGTAAGGATGGTCATATCAGTATAGATCCCAACCAGCCTGCTGCAATACTTAGATTTAAAACCAGTGACAGAGCCTTGGGTGACTATTCTGTGAAGCTTTCCAGTGTACTTGCTGATGAACAGGCACCTATAGTTGTACATGATCTGGATGAAAACGGAAGAGCCGGTTATCTGGAACCTGTTGTAAAGGACGGCTTGATAACTATTACAAGAACAGGTGATACATCCTATCCGGATACACAGCCCGATCCTGCTGCTGATACTTATCACGGCAAGGCTTATTTTGATCTGGAACAGGGCGTGATGGCTGATGCTAATGAAGAATTCTATGTTCCTGTACATATGAGTCTGGATGAAAATTGTGATCCCGGATCTATAATGGGCATGGACTTCAAGGTAAAATATGATGAAACAGCTATGGAGCTTGTTAATGCATATATTCCTGAGTCCTCAGGTCTTGGCAATGCAGATATGATAGAATTCATTTCAAAGGGAGTATTTATTACCCCGAAGGATAGTGAGTATCCCATCAGTGTTGATCCAGATAAGCCTGCTTTCATTCTTGAATTTAGGGCTAAGGAGGATGTTCAGGGTATTTATCCCATAACCCTGGTGAATTATCTGGACGAGGGATCAGACAAATTCAATATCATACATGAATTTGAAGAGGATGGCAAAGCCTGCTATTTAGAACCGGTTGTAAATGAAGGATATGTCAACATTGGAAACGCTGAAACTACATGGGAGCATTATGACGGTGATGCTTATATAGAGGTAGTTGAAACCGTTCCTGCCCATGCAGGCGGTATAGTAGATGTACCGGTTTATATGCTGCTTCCGGATGAAGTGATCCCGAAGTATATATCCGCTGTACAGCTGGGCGTAAATTATGATCATGAAGCTATGGAGCTTGTTGATATTTTACAGCCTGAGGCAGCCGGTATTTCGGGAGGTATGTTTGATTATTCTATCAAGAATAACACATTTGCTTATTACTCGCTGGGTAAAAACCGCAGACTTGCAGTTATTCCGGAAAGAGCTGTAGCTATACTGCGATTCAAGGTTAATGAGAATGCGCTTGGCTATTATGATGTATCCTTGGAGAGCCGTATGATGGTGGAGGATCATCCCGTGATCCTGCACGATGTGACCGATGAAGGGGTAAGAACTTACCTCAGACCATTCATTTTTGACGGTTCAGTTATTGTTGATGATGAGCTGCCTGATATTGTGGAACCTGTAGTTACTGAGCCAAAATTCATAGGCGATGCTTTTGTAAGCATGGAAACTCAGGTAAGGGCTATGCCGGGTGATACCGTTGATGTTCCCGTATACGTGGAGCTTGATGGCAATGAGGAATACTCAGATATAACTGCAATGGGCTTCAATATAGTCTATGATGAAAATGCTCTGGAATATGAGGATATCCTACTTACAGATCCTACACAGATAGACCTTGATGTACTTACTCAGTTCAGTGCTAACGGATTCCTTCTTTTTGAAAATGATAATTTGAGTCACATTGATATTGACCCTGAAGTACCCTTCTTTACTCTGAGATTCAAGGTCAAGGAGGATGCAGACGGACTGTATGATATCCGCATGACAAGCTTTGTTAAGGATTCAGACAGATTTGTACACGTTATACATCATTTTGACGATAATGGAATGCCTGTATATTACAGACCTGTTATAACAAATGGTTCCATACTTGTTTCTGAGCAAGAGCTGTGGCTGAGAGGCGACGCTAATTCCGATGGCAGGCTTGATGTAAGAGATGCAGCATATATTGCAAGAAAGCTTTCCCTGGCATTGGGTGTTGAGCTTCCTGCATGGTCGGATTTCAATATGGATGGAAAAGTAAATGTACGTGATGCTGCTATGATAGCAAGGTTCCTGGCATCCAGGTATGAATGACGGCTATGAGTATGAAGCTCTATTGAATTAAGTGCAGCTGATACATAAGATCTCATAGTGAGCGTCAGACAGGCTCTGATAAATATTATAAAAAACCATAGCACTTCTGATATATTCGGAAGTGCTATGTCATTTAGGTGAAAGCATACTCAGAACTAAGAAAAGGAATTGAAAAGGTCGCTTTTTGAAAAAAGCTCCGCAAAAACTTTTATTTTCGCTCATACTCTTTTGCGATAGGCAGTCGTGAGCTCGAAGAGCAGCTATAAGGCGTAAACTGGATTGATACTTGACGGAAACGCTCAACCCCCGACCCGTGGAATGGGTCGGGGGTTTTGTTAATGCGTTTAAGCCGGCAATAAATCAATTTGTTAAGGCAATACCGCACAAGGATTGCGCATCAGATTGGAAATTGCTTGAAATCAGATGGGGCAATCGGTTTCAGTCACAAGTAAAGTATAAAAAAAATAGAGTGCCCCGAAGGACACTCCTGAAATATCTGATCTTATTATTTGATAACGCTGAGCAGAACGCCGGCTGCAACTGCTGAGCCGATAACACCTGCAACATTAGGACCCATTGCATTCATAAGGAGGAAGTTGGTAGGATCTGTTTCAGCACCTACCTTCTGAGATACACGGGCTGCCATAGGAACGGCTGAAACACCGGCAGAACCAATAAGAGGATTTACCTTTCCTCTTGTTACCAGGCACATGATCTTTCCGAAAAGTACGCCTGTAGCGGTTCCTACTGAAAATGCGATAACGCCCAGTATGATTACCTTACCAAATTCAAGGTTAATGATCTTGTCAGCCTGAGTTGTAGCACCAACTGATACGCCCAGGAATATTGTTATGATATTCATGAGAGCGTTCTGAGCTGTGTCAACAAGACGTGAGCAAACTCCGCTTTCTTTAAAGAGGTTACCCAGCATGAGCATACCTACCAGAGGTGCAGCTGAGGGAACCAGAAGTGCAACGATAAGTGTTACTGCAATAGGGAAGATGACCTTTTCTGTCTTGGATACCTGACGAAGCTGAGGCATCTTGATGGAACGTTCCTTCTTGGTTGTAAGAAGTCTCATAATAGGCGGCTGGATAACAGGTACAAGCGCCATGTATGTATATGCCGCAAGAGCAATGGTACCTGTACTTATACTGAAGCCTCCGCCTGACAGCAGCTTACTTGAAACGTAAATAGCGGTAGGACCGTCAGCACCGCCGATGATAGCGATGGATCCGCATTCGGCAGCAGAGAATCCAAGTATGGCTGCTCCGATGAAGGTAAGGAAGATACCTGCCTGTGCAGCAGCTCCCAGAAGGAAGCTCTTGGGGTTTGCAATAAGGGGACCGAAGTCGGTCATTGTACCGATACCCAGGAATATCAACGGTGGATAGATCTGCAATTTGACCCCGAGATACAGGATATCAAGAAGCCCTCCTTCATGCAGCACCTTGCCGAATTCTATATTTGAGGCATTTGCCCAGAGATCCGGGTGATACATTTCCGCAAGGGGAAGGTTTGTAAGAAACATACCGAATGAGATGGGGAGCAGAAGCAGCGGTTCAAATTCCTTGACTATTGCCAGGTACATGAATACAAATGAAATAAGTATCATAACGCCGCTTTTCCAGTCCAGATTAGCAAGACCGCTGGAGCTTGCCAGGTCTTTTATGGTGTCAACGAAGATATTGAAAACTTCACTCATAAAAAATATATCCTTTCTTAATTTTATTCAATTCAATTAATGCCGGAGCAATTGTTTTTCAACTGCACGGGAGCGTCAGAATGGTCTTGTATTGTTCTGAAGTCCTGCCATTGCCCATGCGGATCTTGAAGATCTTCCGCCTGTACCGGCTGCCTTGACTGATCTTAATCTGTAGGTCTTGCCTTCAGCTTGTCCCATCATCGCCACAGCAGCGGATATGACTGCAATGACCTCATCCTCATCAGCAGATGCAGATGAAGCAGCAGGTTTTGCTGACGGCGCAGGCTTTGCTGCCTGAACAGGTGCAACTTCCTGAGGCTTTACGGGCTGCTTATTTTTGTTTTTACCGATAGTGAACACCTTTCCCATGAGCCAGACAAACAGTATCAGGATTATTAGTCCCAGGAATACTACAGAAAGTCCGGTAAAAACAACAGCCCATACATAACTGGAGCCTTTGTCGTCCATAACCGGCTTTACAGCTTGTTCAGCCATAAAAAGTAAGCTCGCTGTATCCATATATTACACTCTCCTATAAAAATTTTTGAATATATAAAATATCCAGCATACAAATATAATTATACTACATTTGAGAAAAATTTGCAATAGCAAATTAAAATTAAATAAAAAAACAATTTAGGCAATATCTCACAAAGCCTCGGGAGTACTTTGGGAGGTATTGCCTAAACAATGAATTCAATGCAATACCGCACAAAGATTGTGCGTCAGATGCGAAGTCAGATTTTTCGTTAGATTGTACAAAATCGATGCAGGCATACTGGCGTACCCCAAGGGCACTTGTGTTTCAATCCAAATACCTAAACGCACTTGTTTTTCAAGTCAAATCAAAGATTTGATGAAAAACTGTCGTCAAAGATTTGGT
>CACZQG010000141.1 GCA_902783235.1 uncultured Ruminococcus sp. | reverse complement strand
TAGCCTTATACCAATTCACGCTTTATAGCTGCTCTTCGAGCTCTCCACTGCCTAACGCATAGGAGTATGAGCGAAAATAAAAGTCTTTGCCAAGCTTTCTTCTGAAAGCGACCTTTATCAAAAAATCAAGCAGTTACAGAGTTTTTACGGTGTTCTACTATTTCCTCTGCTCTTGCAAGGGCAATGTCAATATGAGGGCAGAAGTTTTGGCTTCCCACCTTTTGGTAAAGACCGGCTTTGGTCATTGCATGGAGAGGCTGCTCGTTAACATGAGAAAATACCGTATCCACTCCCCTCTTTTCGCATCGCTTTACTATTTGAGAAAGGGCTTCAACACCTGCTGAATCTATAGCCGGAACATCCCTCATTCTTATGACAAGTACATCTATATCCTCATCCTCACCGAGCATATATGTGAATCTCTCGGAGGCTGCGAAAAACATAGGTCCGTTGATCTCGTAAACTATAGTGCGGTCGGGGATCTTCTTCCTTAAAATATTGTCAACGTCTGTATCCTCGTCCTCTATGTATACCCATTCATGAGCCTCCGTTACCTCTGCCATACGCTTCATAAACAATATTGCAGCAAGCACAAGACCTACTCCGATAGCTACTACCAGATCAAATATAACAGTGCATACAATGGTAACAGCAAGAACTATTATATCACTTTTAGGCGCTGTCTTGAAGATATTCCTTATATTCTTCCAGCCGCACATATTGTATGCCACCATGAAAAGAATAGCGGCAATAGTGGGCATCGGTATCATAGAGGCATAGGGCATAAGCAGCACAAGTATAATAAGCACAACTACAGAATGTACCATGCCTGCTATGGGAGTTCTGCCGCCGTTTTTAACATTGGCTGCTGTTCGTGCAATGGCACCTGTTGCAGGGATGCCTCCGAATAATGCCGAGCCTATATTTGCGGCACCCTGTGCTACAAGCTCCATGTTCGGACGGTGCCTTGAACCTATCATACCATCAGATACAACACAGGATAAAAGAGACTCAACTGCTGCAAGTACTGCAATAGTAAAGGCATCGGGAATAAGCGTCCTTACCTTGTCCAGGGATACATCCGGGATAGTAAGGGTAGGAGGTTCAGAGGATATACTGTACAGATCTCCTATAGTGTTCACATCTACCTTTGTAACTGCTACCAGTGCGGAACAGACCAGTACAGCTATAAGTGATGCCGGGATCTTTTCCAGCTTTTTCGGCCAGAAAATTAGTATTCCCAGAGAGAGCAGACCGATAAGAAAAGACATAGGGTTGAAGCTTGCTATGCTTTTGCCTATCTCAGCGATCTTGTCAATTGTCTCAATGGGTGAGCTGCTGAACCTGAGACCAAAAAAGTCCTTTACCTGACCTATAACAATAGTAACAGCAATACCAAAGGTAAAGCCGGCAGTAATAGTCCCGGGAATGTATTTTATCAGTGACCCGAATTTGCAAAGCCCCATGATGACCATAATAATACCTGCCATAACTGTGGCTATTATCAGTCCGTCCATACCCTGACGCATAACTATACCTGCAACGATAGTAGCAAATGCAGCAGTAGGCCCTGCGATCTGTACACGGCTTCCTCCAAGCAGGGATACAATGAATCCGGCTACCACTGCCGTATAAAGACCCTGCTCGGGACTTACTCCCGATGCAAGCGCCAGAGCAATAGAAAGCGGCAGCGCTATTATTGCAACAATAATACCTGCCGTTACGTCTTTGGTGAACTGTTTACCCGAATAATTTTTGATTACTGAAAAAAGCTTGGGTTTCAGCTTACTTTCAGTTGGCTTGATCTTGTTCTCTTTCATTTTCATTCTCCTGTAATTAATAGTGCGGAAAATATTATACTACTTTTATATACCTTTTTCAAGAGGATATTTCCAAAAAATATAATTATCAGGTAAATTTTGTAGGTTTTAATATTTTTTTGCAATATCCTGCTGTTTTTGTGTTTCTTCTTCGTGTTCAGAATCAGGCCATTGCCTTATATTGCTCCCCCAAGTAAACACATCCGATACAATTCAAGAGATTTTTGATCATATTTTTTATTCCTTTATATGAAAACAAGGTCTGCCCGACGTGCAAACCTTGTTTTCTTTTGCTCTTATTTGACTTTTTTACAGTCAATTTTATATTAAATATATATCACATAAGCATTACATCTTTATCATTCATCTTAGACGGGTGCTTTTTGAAGTAATTATCCACAGTGTTGACTATATCCGACTGTGCGCCGGATT
>CACZQG010000140.1 GCA_902783235.1 uncultured Ruminococcus sp. | reverse complement strand
TGCTGGCATATTTCAAGCCTTTCCGACGCAGAAGTTCAGTATTTAGACAAGCAGAAAATTCAAGATTTAGTTGGGGGATCAATACTATTTTCCAACACAAAATCTGGAAAATACATCGTCAATAACCGTATCTGATACTCTTTCTCCTGTCAGCTCCATAAGATGAGAAAGTGCACTATCCAATACAACTGTAACAGCATCTAACATATCACTGCATTGCAAAATTGAAATAGCTTCTTCAATATCCGTAACAGCACCACGGACACAGCTTCTTTGACGTTCATTAGCAATGATACCTTCATCAGCATCTGAAATATGATCGAGAAATAATTTCCTAACAATTTCTTTAAGCTCATCAATACCAACATAGTTTTTTGCCGAGATCTCTACTACATAATCAAAAGAAGAATATAAGGTGTCTTTATTAATATTAAGATCGCCATCAATTTTATTGAGTATAGCAATACACTTTTTTCCCTTTAACTTATTAATAAGATCATGCTCTTTGTTATCCAATTCAGAGGTAGAATCAAAAACAACAAGAATAAGATCCGCTTCGTTTATTCTATCAAAAGCTATATCAACACCCATACCCTCAATTACATCATTTGTATCACGAATACCGGCAGTATCTGAGAGACGTAAAGTAAGATCACCCAACCGTACACTTTCCTCAATAACATCCCGAGTAGTACCTGCTATATCAGTCACTATACTTCTCTGATAACCGGTAAGACAATTCATGAGAGTAGACTTGCCAACATTAGGTTTACCGCAAATAACAGTATTGATACCCTCACGGATAATACGCCCTTCATCATAGGAGTCACTGATTTTAATTAATTCATTTAACACAGTACTTAATTGACAAATAAGGGTATCATTTTCCACCTCAGGCACATCCTCCTCCGGAAAATCAGCCCAGGCAGCCAGAGATGAAAGGATCTCAACAAGGCTGCTTTTAATTTTAGAAATGCGTTTAAATATACTTCCGTTTTTTAAAGCATTGGCATATCTCAGCTGTGCTTCTCCGCCTGAGGAAATAATATCCATCACTGCTTCTGCCTGAGTAAGGGAAAGCTTGCCGTTAAGAAAAGCACGTTTAGTAAACTCCCCTGCCTGTGCCGGTACAGCACCGGAATTCAGTACAAGACGAAGTATCTTATTTGTAATATATCTTCCCCCATGACATGAGATCTCAGCAACGTTTTCGCCGGTATATGATCTGGGAGCACGAAAAACAGTAAGTACAACATCATCTACACGCTCATTGTTTTCATCAGTTATCAAACCGTAAGAACAGGTATAACCCTCCATATCACCAGCAGTTTTGTTATTGAAAGCTTTAAAGCACTTATCACATACGGAAAAAGCATCCGGACCGGATATACGGATGACTGAAATTCCTCCCACCGCATCGGGAGTAGCAACAGCAGCAATAGTAGACATAATGATCCCTCATTTCATAAAAAATAAAAGGCGGCAAAGAATCCTTGCCGCCACAATGTGATCAAATTTCTATCTTACCGTAAAGACCGGCATTGATATCATCTTCCGGCTTTGGTTTTTTATAATCCTTTTCAAAGCTTGTTTTAAGATCGAGAGAACGTGGTTCTCTGTGAGGTCTGCCATGACCTCTTCCGCCTCCCTTGCGGTATCTGTCATTTTTTCTTGGATTTTCACTGGAAATAACAACCTTTCTGTAAGGCTCCTCACCAACTGATTTGGATTTAACTCCCTCAACCTTGGCAACAGTTGAATGGATAACTCTTCTCTCATAAGGGTTCATAGGCTCTAAGGTAGTAGATCTGCCGGATTTAAGTACCTTACGGCTGATCTTCTCAGCAAGAGTTTTCAAAGTCTCGGTTCTCTTTTCACGATATCCACAGCTGTCAAGGGTGATCCTTATATAATCTCCTTCGGTCCTGTTAATAACAAGTGAAGTAAGATACTGGAGAGAATCAAGTGTTTCGCCTCTTCTTCCAATGATAGTACCCGAACCCTTACTGTCGATCTCCGCAAAGATACCACCGTTATCAGCTCTTACATCTACTGTACAGTCGATGTCCATAGCTTTAAGTATCTTAGTAAGGAAATTCCTGCAAAGCTCGATCTTTTCCTCAGGTATTTCCTTAACCGGTTTATCTTCATCCTCATTATTTTCAACCGACTCAGCAGCCTGCTTTTCAGTCACGGCAGCAGCTTTTTCATTAACTGATGCCTCTGACACAGAAACAGTTTCATTCTTGGAAACAGGAGCTGCCTGTTCAGTGCTTTCATATTCTGCTTTTACCTGTGCATCTTTTTTTCCAAGACCAAAAAATCCATTTTTTCCTTCATCAATAACAGTGAATACTATCTCATTTTCCGGTACTCCAAATGCTTCTACCGCTTTTTCCTTGGCTTCTTCAATGGTCTTACCACTAAAAACCTGAACTTTTTTCATTCTTTTTCTCTCCTTTATTATGTGCTTATAGCAAACAACAAGATCCATTGGCATTTGCTAATTGCCGATCCGCAGAAGTGACCATAAAGGAACACATCTGCAGGGCATTTAAAATAATTATTATAACGAATGTCAGATCCACTTGACTTTCACTATAAATTACGATCACTATTCAAAATAGCTTCAGGCAGTTCCAAAAAATTTATAATGATCCGATCAATAACGACTTGGGTCATTATTCCTCATTATCCCCTTCGTCCTCAAGATCCTCGTACTCCTCACCGTACTTTTCTGCCATTCTTCGTCTTGCTTCTTTAATAAGCTCTCTGTTATACTTATTTTTCTCGTTTTTTGACATATTCTCGGTAGCTGCATTATAATCAGCTCTTCCCGCCTTGGCAGCGTCCTGTGCCTGCTGCTGCATCTGTGCCTGCTGATCCATCATTCTCTGCATGAATCCCGGCTTTTTATTTTTCTTCTTTTCCTTTAATCTGGCATTGATAACTTCAACTCTGTCCTTGGTAAAATACTGATATAAAGCAAAGGACTGAACAAATGAGAATACCGATGACCAGATCCAGTAGAAACCAACACCGGCAGGCACCTGAAATGCCAACCATAAAGAGAACAGCGGCATAAGGAGCATCATTACCTTCATTGCACCTGCACCCTGCATCTCGGGATTGAGCTGCTTTGATTTATACTGGGAATAAAAAGAATACAAAAGCTGAACTACACAGGAAAGAATAGGGATCATAAGAAGTGCTATAGCAGCACTTGTCCATCCGTCAGTGGGATGTATAGTAGGTACCTGACCCAGATCTATACCCAAAAATGTATTCTTGAAGTTGGATATCTGATCTACAGTGTCAGCGTCCACACCCTTTTCAATAAAAACGTGACTGTTTTCCTTGACCTGCTTTAATATAGTAAGCTCAGGACGGCTTTGCAGAGCCTTTTCATCAAGACCCCATTCCTTAACATTGAGTATTATAGTTTTCAGTTCTTCAATAACAGAGTCTTTAAGTCTCAGAATATGAGTAAGAGGACGATAAACAACATCGAGTATACCATACAGTATTATCATGGTAACTATAAGAGGAAGACAGCTTCCCATAGGGTTTACGCCCTCTTCCTTATAGAGCTTCTGCTGCTCCTGAGCCAGCATTTCTCTGTTGTTGGCATACTGTTTTTTAAGCTGTGCCAGACGGGGATTAAGTGCCTGCATACGGACACTGCTCAATTGCTGCTTGTATGCAGTAGGAAATAATACTATCTTCGATAAAAGAGTAAACAAAATGATAGCTATACCATAATCGGCAACTACCTTGTAAATAAACCACATTATCCAGCCCAGCGGATAGCCGAGCACTTCACTAATAAATCCCAAATTTTTCTCCTTTTAAAACTTCTTATTTGCTCCGATAGGAATATGAAACTTATCGGGTACAGGGTCTATGCCTCCATTGCTCCACGGATTACAGCGAAGCAGCCTCCATCCGGCAAGAATAAAGCCTTTTATAACACCATGCTTTCTGAACGCCTCCAAAGCGTAATTGGAGCAGGTAGGATAATACTTGCAGCATGGGGGGAACAAAGGGGATATGACCTTTCTGTAAAGCTGTATTGGCAGCATAAATATATATCTCACTATCTTCATTTATTGATCCCCCAACTAAATCTTGAATTTTCTGCTTGTCTAAATACTGAACTTCTGCGTCGGAAAGGCTTGAAATATGCCAGCA